>JBFWON010000041.1:0-32775 GCA_050250515.1 Bdellovibrionales bacterium
CTCGCCATTGCCAATCACTTGGCGGATTTTGGTAAAGAGGTTCACCTCTTGATCACGCACGGGAACGAGCCCTACTTCAAAGAGCTCTTGCAAGAGAAGATGGATCCGCGGGTGATCATTCATGAAATGCCGCTCTCGAATATCCCGACTCCGCGCAAAGTGCGCTACATCGCGGTCGACAAGTCCCAGCGTATTTTTGAAATCACCGACCTGCGCTCCGATCAATGGACCACCCATTCGGCTGGTGAGTTCTCTAAGATGATGGTTGGTCTTGGCTCGAAGATGGACACAGTGATTGTGGCCGACTTTGGTCACGGCCTTTTTGAAAATGGCGTGCTCAAGGCGACCAGCGACATCAATTCGTTTATCGCGTTGAATGTGCAAACCAACTCGAGCAACTATGGCTTCAATATTTTCAGCAAGCACAAGCGATTCAATTATTTAAGTCTCGACACCCGCGAAGTTCGTATTGCCTATCACGATCGTTACTCAGCCCCCATCGACATTTCGCGCCGCGTTCGTGATGATCTGAAAACTTCGGGTGCGAGTGTGGCTATGACTCTGGGTTCCAATGGCAGCTATTTCTTCACCAGCACTGAGAACCGCGAGTACTTTTCGCCAGCCTTTGCTGACAACGTGGTCGACGCCACCGGCGCCGGCGACGCCTTTTTCTGCATCACAGCAGCGCTTCACAAAGCGAACTGCCCACCGGACTTGATTCCATTCGTCGGCAACGTCTTTGCCGGCCTTAAGACCAAGATCATCGGCAATAAGAGCGCGGTGACCCGGGCTGCATTGACCAAGGCCATTGGCGCGATATTGAAGTAGATTCGCGAGGGGGCGAATGTGTTTCCCAAGGTTTCGGACCAATGGTCTCGGATTTCTAACGTTCTAGATCGCCTAAGGACTCGAACATTAGAACTCGAATATGCCTACTTGGGCGTGGGCAACACGGCGAGACTGGAGCTTGGGCTAATTGCCATTCTTCTTTTGTCCCATGCCATGGTATTTCAAACTTTGTTCTCGGGTAGCACAACGATTCGGCATGACAACCTGGTTTGGAATTATCCAGTCTTTGTCCACTACTTTCGGGAGCTTGCTGAAGGCCAGTTGGTTACCTTTAATTTTTACTCCCGCTTCGGTGAACCCTTTGCGCCTTATGTGGCTCAGATGCGCTTGTTTGATCCGGCACTTAGTCTTCTCGGTGTCACATTGTGGAAGATGAGTTCGACACCGCTTCAGGCCTTCAATTGGTTCCATTATCTTGTCGGATTGGTTCATTGCTTAGGGATTTATATCCTCTTACGCTCCTATACACGGTTTCTTTGGGTACGTGGCATTCTCTTGTTTAGTTTAGGGCTGGGCTCAGTCATGCTTTCTCCATTTCAGCAAGATGGGTTCTTGAATCAATTTCTTTGGATTCCCTTTATCGCGATTATTTTGCGAAGTTTGATTCAAAAGGATGAATCGCCGAGAGCTTGGAAGTGTCTTCTTTTAGGACTACTGATTGGCTCTTCGTTCCAATCTTACTTTTTTGCCTTTAATATTATGTTCTCGCTTGGATTTCTTGGTCTGCACTTTGCCTTCTATGGTTGTCCTAAGGTTTTTCTTCGAAGAAATCACCCGTGGAGGTCGGTAGGCCTGATTTTTTTCCCCTTGGTTATGATGTCCGTTCTCAATATTTACACCTTCGTCAAATCAAGGGATTGGATCTATCCGGCTAGGACTCCGCCCGTTGAACAGATGAGAGTTCATGGATTTACAAAACACCGAATTGAAAACGTAGAAAATCGGGATCGTTTTTCCGTTTCGCAGAAACTCCAGGCTTCAACAGGCGCAAGTTCCCAAATGTGGGATTATATCCAGATGTTCAGTCCTGCAGGCAATATGCAGCTACAGGATCCTTCTACTCGCCCGGTCGAGTACACCTATGGCCGACCCAGCGAAGCCTTTCTCTACTTTGGAATTATTCCGCTTCTTATTGGAATTTTCGGATTCACCCAAGTGAGAAATGCCTCGGACAAGATCTGGATCAATCTTTTGGCTTTTTATTTTCTGTTGGGATTGGGTCATGAACTGGGGGTATATACTTGGTTCTCTCAGGCATACATTCCTTTGCAGTTGGTCCGAAATCCTCACTGCCTTGTCCTTTTTACCTCTATGGCATTTTTGTACTTTGTGGTTAGGGGCGGCGAAGAATTGGGGAAGAGATTGATGGTTGTCAGATGAGGTTCGACCTCCTTCTACCTCTAATAGCATTCGGAGTTTTCGCCGGTCAGGTGGGAAAGTTTCTACCTAAGGAAATAGTCTATGTTCCTATAACTATTTTCCTCTGGTTCTTGCTGGTTTCAAAATCATTCAAAGAATCAAGGAAGTTTTTTTTCTCCATATTTATCTTTTGGAGTTTGTTTCTGACTTATCTGTATCAAGCCGATGATCTAGTTAAGTTTTTTAAGGTCTTACAAATTAGCGCACTGGCAGCGGCTGTCGGGTATTTTTTTGTAAGGGCTTGGTCGAGCTATCTTCCCCTTAAGGTCATGATCTTGCTTGCCGTATTATTGGATTTTCTAGTCTCCACGACCAGCGTGCGCACCCTCTTCTCCAATGCTGTACCTCACGGCAGCAAAATGGCGTCCGATCGAACGGAGTTCTGGACGGGAGGTATGGATGCCCCCATGTTTGGCAATCAGAAGCTCCGGCTTCCCGAACTGATTTCACAAGATTTTAATTTTGTTGGGACCCCATACGAACTCTGCGTTCGTAGATCTGTCGCTAAATACGCGGATTGCCCAAAGAGAAAATCCGATGGGGAGCTTTCATCTTGGACTCTTTTTTACCTGACAAAAGAATTTTACCAACTATTCGCTAACGAAGCTCAGTATACCAAAGCCGTTTCTGCTATTAGAGGCAGTTTCACGGATAAGGCCTTTTCTGACATTCGCGAAGGCTTCCGATTGGAGCCTATATGCAGTCGAGATGGATATATTTACTGGGACATCTCGGGCGATAATGTTCGAGTCCGGATAGCAGGCCGAAGGGCTGAGGCCATTGTTCTTCCGTGGCTGAAGAATCGGATGGATGTTGAAAGCGATTCCCCAAGCTTACTTTTGAGGCAGACTGAAACTGGGTTGATTTCAGTCCATTCGGATGGTCGACCATCCGAAATCTATCTTAAGTCCGGAGATTCATGGTTTTGGCGGTTCTCTATTCTTATGTTCTGGAGCCCGATGGTGTTGCTGGGATTGGTCATATTCAATGACCTTCTAAAATGGGCAGGCTTGAGTAAGGCAGGTCGAATTCGACCATTCTTTAGACAGAGGTCTAGACGGCCGGTTCGATCTGAGCGGATCATTGAAATCTGAGTGGTCATTAATGCTGCGAGTTATTTTTCGCCCTTGCTGCGGTTTAAATGAACTTTAAATTTCCGGTCTTTTTTACCTTATTTGATGACTGGTGCAAAGCCATATATTACGGTTAATTCTCATAGGATTTCACTACTTAGGGGTTAGAGCTCAATGGCTTGTTTAGACAAGAAATATGGCAGCAATGTGGCAGGCAAAGTTTACGTCGATGATACATGTATTGATTGTGATTTGTGCCGCGTAGAAGTACCAGAGGTATTCACTCGTCATGACGACGGCTACAGCTACGTGTATGCGCAGCCGACGAATGAAGACGTGTTGGAAAGAACTATCGAAATAATCGGAAATTGTCCGGTCGAAGCGATTGGCAATGATGGCGCGGCCAACGAGGAGAATATGAATGAGCACACTGCCTAGTACTCAAGAGGCCGATATATTTTTGATTAACCCTGCGACCGAACAATTCGGTGGCGCGTTTGCTGACTATGTTCCCATTGGCATTCCGGTAGCGACGGGTGTCCTTGCCGCTTACATGATTAAGAATGGTTACAAAGTTAAAATTCATGATGAGGAATTCGGCAAGCTTACCGATGAAAACATTGTCGAGAAATTTTCGGGCTTAAAGAAGCCATTTGTAGTCGGCATTTCTGTGCTTACCGCTCAAGCGGCGAGAACCTATCACATCGTCAAAATGATCAAGAGTCGTTGGCCCGATACGAAAGTCATTGTGGGTGGCATTCACGTGACGGCTTTGCCAGAAGAGCCTTTAAGGAAAGATATTGATTTTGTCGTTCGTGGAGAAGGTGAACGAGCGCTTCTCAATCTCTTCCAGCAGATTCGTGGAGATCAGGATTATTCTGGAGTTCAAAATCTATCTTATTGGGACGGCGACAAGATCAAGCACAACCCTGAGGGCGGTTTAATCGAGGACCTTGATGAAATCCCGATGTTTCCGTACGAGTTGTTCGATAATCCACGCTACGACATGGGCTTCATTACCAGCGCGCGAGGATGCCCCTACAAATGCTCTTATTGTAGCCAGCGTCTGATGACGGGCTTAACATTTCGTTATCGATCCCCCGCCAAAATTGTGGAAGAGCTCGATATCTTGATCAATAAATATGGTCGCAATCACATCGTCTTCTATGATGACAACTTCAGCTTTAAGAAGAAGCGAGTCATCGAGCTTTGCGAAGCCATCATCAAATCTGGCCTTAATAAGAAGGCCGGGTTCTTCATTCAAACGCGAGCGGACAATCTCTATGAAGAAATCATGCCCTATCTTAAAGAGGCTAACTTCACGGGCGTCGGATTTGGAATGGAGACTGCCAATGAGCGTTTGGCTGGCGTAATTGTAAAGAACGAATCCGTTGAGCAACATAAAAAGGCCATTTTGTTGGCGCGCAAATGGGGTCTGGATGTCAGCGTCTTTATGATTTACGGTCTGCCGACCGAGACGCATGAAGAGCGTATGGAGTCCTTGAAGTTCGTGAAGGACTGGGGATTCCGATTTACAAAGTTCAACAATCTAATCCCTTACCCCGGGACGAAAACCTACAATGATGTGAAGGCTACTTCTGGTCTGCAAATGATCGAAGACTGGGGAAATTTTAATTCCACTCTCACGGCCACACGAAGCATCTTTGACACCACGGTTTTACCCTATGTTCCGGCTGGGACTAGCGCTTGGCAGCTGAAGCGAGATATCCACCGATCTAATTACAGCTTCTATCTAAGTCCACGCACGGTCCTTGATGTGTTGATGCGAAAAGGGGGGCCCGGCTTCGTGATGTTGCCACCAAAATGGTATTTGAACCCGAAGGAAGTCATGCGAATAGGTAAGCTTGGTTTCACCTCCATGCTTAACTTCGGAATGTCGCTTCTGCCTGAGAAGTTGGGTGGTTGGATCTACTTGATGGTTACGGGTCGTAAAGAGGACATGATCCCTCGCGATCAGCAGGCTAAGCAGTTCATGCCGGATGCGATTGACGGGACCATGCGAACGATTCGCATTGAGAAGAAGCCTAAGGCGGCCGTGGGGCAGTCTCCAATTTCGGTGTCTGGTGACTCTAAGAGTCCCGCGCTGAAAGTTCTGGAATCGATTGTGCCACCTCAAAATGCACAAATGAGTTAATTGACACGTTAGGGAGCTATGGAAGTGGTTAAATATAAGTTTCATTTTGAAGACGAGTGGCAAGAAGTTGAAGGCCAAGCCGATCAAAAGCTTGTTGAAATGACGATGGCAGCCGAAGTTCGAACACCCCATGCTTGCTTAGAAGGCGGCTGCGGATCTTGCAAATGCAAGTTGGTCGAAGGTCAGGTCGACACTCAGGATCCCAACGGCCTTCTCGATGACGAAGAAATTGAGTCTGGTTTGATCCTGGCTTGCCAATCCCGTGCACTAACCCCGACGATTGCCGTCGATTTTGACTTGGATTAGTCGATATGGAAATTGAAACAACTCGGGAGCACGGTTCGAAATCTGACAAGATGTTGCCGAACGGTTGCCTCTACTCGGATCAGTTTTTGGATGTGATGGACGATCACATTTTGCTGAAGGGTTACTATTTCTTGAAGTTTGGTCAGAGGCGAATTGAGCTTAAGGACGTTCAGGATATTAAGGAAGTCCGGCTGGTTTATTTTAATGGTCTGACTCGACATGAACAGGTCTGGCTGACTCCTCGCTATCCCTTTGACTGGAAAGTTAAAAATCGTAAAGAGGGTATTCTTCTTACTCTCAAGGGCAAGTTCTGGAAGATCGGCATTTCTGCTGAGAATCCAACAGAAGTGGCTCTGATTTTGATGAAGAAGATTCATCTTTCGAACTAATTCTCGTTCAGTCGAAATCTTTCGGCTGAATTTGTATAGTTCCATCCGTAGCCAGAGGTAAATCCTCCGGATGCGAGGACGCTCCCATCGTTCAGTTCGGTAAGCGAATGGTTTGATCTCGGGTCCTTTAGTGTCCCACCCATCTCAAAAGAGTCATTTTCCAAATCGTAAACGAAGATATCGCCGTGTCTTAAGCTACCGTTCGTCGATTCATCGCCGCCAGCAAAGACTAGGCGCCCATCGGAGAGCGTAATGGCACTTCCGTTGAAGACCTTCTTGGGCAGGTCAGGAAGCATCTGAAAACTTTCGTCGATGTAGGTCTGTACCGAGGTAGATGGCACTACATTATCGGTCCAACCTCCCGCCAACAATATTCTGCCCGACGGTAATAGGGCGGAAAAATGATCAGCAAGGCCTAAGCTAAGCGACGTCGCGGAAGAAATAGTCTCGTCAGTGATCCGAAACAAATCAACTTGAGAGGTGACTCCGTTAAGAGTTAGACCACCGGTGATCAATACATCGCCGCTCTCCATGACAACAGCATTATGGTTTCTTCGGCCGAGGCTCATCACGCCTGAGATCGAATGAAGTTGGTTCGTGGTAGGGTCAAATATTTCACCATCAGCGTACATTGAAGTGGAGGGGCCATTTGCGCCACCCAGAATAAGAATTCGTCCATCTTTGAGTTTAGTCACTGAAGCGCCAGCCCTCGGATTGGTTGAGTTCGCTATTAGTTCAAACTGATTATTAGAAGGGTTGTAAACCTCAATCTCAGTCCGGCTCAGTGCCTTCCCGTAAGACGGACCTGAACTAAAAATGGTCGCCCCGCCTACAATTAAGACTCTGCCGTCGTCTAGTAAAACCCCGCGCGCCCAATGACGATTGTTGATTGCTGGCTTGGGTCCTTTTGTCCAAGTATTGCTTGTTGGATCATAGATTTCTGAGGTTTCTTCCAAGTCAAATCCTAAAGGCAGGCCCCCTAGCACTAAAACCTTTCCGCTTTTGAGCCTTACGGCAACATGTCCCCCGCGAGGGAAGTGCATTTCACTTTGAGATTCATTGGAGGTTTCCGAGCCTGAATCTGGATTTCGACAATTTGGATTTCTATCCACGCCGCCCCCAGGGGCGTCGCAACCAGGCACGCCAATCTTTCCTGACTCCTGATTTTGCGAGGATTCCTCAGTGCCGATGCATTGACATAGGGCAAATGATATCCCAGCTAGAATCAAGATTTGAAAAGTTTTGGGAAACGTTGCTTGTGGCATTAAGTTCCCTTTCGTCTACTGGAACCTGAACTCAATGGGCAGTGTTAGGGTCCGTGGCACAGTCGAGGTCACAACATTCAGGAGCACGTATTCGTAAGGCATAGCATCTAAGGCGCTAGGAGGTGGTTCGCAGCTGCCATCAGTGGTCTTTCGTCTGCTTGCCGCTGAGGTTGTGATCTTGGAGTTCGTAGTCTTATACAGTCGGTCAAAGTTTACGAATCCCTGATTCACTTGTAGGTACTTAGAAGGCCTCGCTAGAGCTTGGCCCGAGCAGTCTGAGCTTTCAAAGTAGACCGGAGCTAGATTGTCCGTGCCCGTCATAGCGAGGTCTTCTGTGTCGAGGTTGGCATCATAAATGATCACCATTTGATTTGTGACGTCCCAAACCGCTGGGGGTTTGATTTGTACCAAATAGTCACCGACAGCCTGCCCATCGCCATTGATCAACCGCATAGCTCCTGCTCCAGGTGCCCCTGGAGGGCCGGCGGGACCTTGTGGGCCCTGCGGTCCAGAGGCGCCCGTTGCACCAGCAGCACCATCGGCACCATTTGATCCCGTGGGGCCTTGAGGACCAATGGGTCCTTGTGGGCCGGCATCACCTTGCGGACCGGGCAATCCTTGGACTCCTGGATTCCCGTGACTGACGATTGCACTAGTTCCGCTGCATTTAATCTTCGCCCCTGTGGCCACTGCTTCAACTGAGCAGGCACTGGTGCCCTCGACTATACTTTCATTGCCGCCGTCTGTGCCCCCATCAGCGCCTGTCGATTTGACTGATTGCTGCTCGCCGTTTAGACAACCTGTCAAAATTGAGATCATGAAAAGCGATACAATTGGTCCCAACTTGAACGGGGCAGCCGTCTCTGGTTTAGTCATGAATGACTCTTCGGCATTTTGCAAAATGGTTCAAGATTGATCTTGAGCCATTTTCTCATTCTGATGAGTTCCAAGGTGCCAGATCAAAAATGTCAGATAGAAACAAATATAATAGGGTCAATTTGAGAAAATTAAGTATTTTTGTTTATACTAAGACTTGAGTAAAGTTCGTCGATAAGTAACTTATGAATACTAAAGCTTTGAAGATGATAATGACGACCTCTATTCTCATTTTAACGGCTTGTAATGAGGTCAATCAATCTGAGAACTCCTCCTCTCCTTCGAGTTCTGAATCCTCTGTCACGTCTCGTGTTTTAAGTTCCGTTGGAACTGCCTCGCCGTGTAACCAAGCTCATGCTGGGCACCTAGTCTATGATTTAGCGGCCCAAAGCTTTTTGACTTGTGATGGATCATCTTGGAAATCGCTTAGTCTCGTGGGGCCCAAGGGCGATCAAGGCGAGACAGGTGTCGCAGGTGCACCCGGTGCACCGGGAGTGTCGGGTCCACAGGGTCCTCAAGGTGCTCCGGGTCCGGCCGGAGCGCAAGGTCCCGTCGGACCCCAGGGACTGTCGGGGTTAAATGGAAACGATGGCGCCCCAGGGGCCACCGGCGCTCAGGGTCCTCAAGGGCCGTCGGGTCCACGTGGTCTGCAAGGGCCTGCAGGTAGCTCTTCAGGATCAGATCTTTGGATGGTACGCTCAGACTCCACTCCGATCGCTCAGATTGTGTCGATTGGTTCCCTGAGCAGCTTTACTATGATCGCCTGGGATGATGTTAACTCGGTTTTAGTGAGCTATGGCGCAGAAGTTTTAGACTCAAATGGCAATTCGGGTCTACGCATGGGCGGAGGGCAAGGCGGCGCCCGACTTTATTATCAATCTTCAGATTGTTCGGATACTCCTCATAGTTTCGGTAACGACGGGGGATTTTCGCTTCGTCAGCTAGCGCCGAGTCAGGCATTTCAGGTCGGTGGCCGCGTCTATAAGGTGGATTCGACAACGGATACCTTCACGCCAGTCAGGAGCCGAGTCGACGTCAGTGGAGTATTGGGGCCATGCTCTGATGTGGCTTCCAACAATATCAATCCTGGCGAAGGTCGGCTAAGGGCTTATCCAAGACTAGTCGACATTACAAGTACCTCTCTTCCAACAACAATACTCGACGGTACCTATCGCATCGAGAAACGCTAAGATTTTGATTCTCTATTACAGAAGGCCAGCTGTCCAATGGGAACTATTAGCAACAGTAATGCGTAGATGATGTAGCTAAGTACAACAACCGTAGGGAAAAATTCAAAGCGAACTGTGTGGCTGCCGGGAGTCAACAAAACTCCCTTGTAGGCAAAGTTGGATTTGTAGATATGGGCTTTTTGACCGTCGACGAAGGCTTTCCAATATTTGCTGAAGGTATCGGCATAATAAAACAGGCCGCCGCTTGTATCTGTGACTTCAAACTCAATATGGTTGGGCCCAAATTCTAGGACTTTTATGTTCGAAGCCCCGCCAAGTGAAAATGGCTCACGTTCTAAAAAGGCGAGATCAAAGCTCTTCATGGGTTTGTCTACGTAGGGTTCTCCAATATCGTCTGTAACAAAGGCGCCGGTGACTTCAGGCGAAATCAAAAAACCATTTTCCGTTTTTTCAATTTCACAGCGGAAGGGAGGTTGTGAGTAAACGGTTGGGTAGTATCCAGGTAGGACATGTTTTACCGACCAATCCGCGGCCTCACGATAGCAGTAATGATCAGCGTCCAGTTGGGACACACTGAGGCCCGGATGGTAACGAAAGGGAACGTGATAAGAACTAGAGAGATTGCCAAAGAAGATCTGGGAAAAGCCAATGTGTGAGTAGTCCCATGGGGGTAGTTTTCGAACGTGATGGGGGATTGAAATTGAGATCGGCTGATCAATTGACCCTTTTGGAATCTCAACATGAAGAATCTTATCATAGAAATCCGAGAGACTGCGCGTTCGTGCCGGCGTCAGTGGTCTTTTTGTTTCTCTGATTTGGGCGGAGTCAAGGTTGGCTGATTTCGTATCTTCCGGATTGAGACCTTCGACGACTGCGGCTTTCTTAAGTTCCTCTGGTTCGATTGAATTGATCAGTGACAATGCCTCTAGACTATCTTTGGCTGGGATGAATTGACTAAAGATGCCATACCGATGGCCACCAATTCCACTGGCGAAAATTTGTGACTCGACAGGCGTGAGTCGAATGAAGTCGTAGGTGGTTCGACTCAACGACATGTACTGATAAAAATATGTGGGAAGGGCGGTTGGCTGCCGATAAAGAGAGGGAAGGAATCCCCAAAGTACCGAATGCCGGGGTGCGAGCGGAACTCGGGTCTCTGTGTAACTGAATGGCCGATAGTGAAATAGTTCGTCTTGATGTACGTCGAAGGAGGGTTGAACGACGTATCGTTTGAGCGCAGTGTTGAATTGGAGCAATTGAATCAAGAGTAAGGAAATAATAGATCCATAAATGGCACGAACCCATCGTTGATCGGCCAAGGTTAAGTAAGCCCATAGGGGTGCGTAGCACAAAAACAGAAACCATCCGTATTTCGAGATATTTTGTTGGAGCGCAGCCCAAAAGTCCATGCCAACGCCTGAAGCAAAAACCTTCCTTTGAACATAACAAAGATAGGCAAAGATTCCGGCGAGGTGCAGGCCAATCAAAATGAGGACGGCCTTTTTAGTTCTGGTCAGATTCGCCTCTGATAGCCAATTGACGGCCATGGCAAGTAAGGCGCCGAAGGTCAGAATAAAAAATGCCGTAAAATTATGAAGCTGTCGTATGGTTTTAGTCAGTGGGAGGTACTTCAGAAAATACGTGTAAAGGGGCTCGCTGAACTGAAATCCTGCACAAAGAGCGATGAGAAATAGAAACAAACCTCGATAGGGGGCTTGTCCAGCTAAGGCGAACAGGAGCACGAGTATGGATGCCAAAAGGCTAGGGCCAACAAAGTTTTCGTTAGTAAACAGTCGATCTGGAACGAAGAAGCGTAGGTCGGGGCCTGGCAGCAGGATGGCCATAAAATTGTGTAAGGACGATCGACTGACAGAGCTGGCTTTTGTGACGTCAATCTCGGTCTCACTAACAATTTCCTCGCCACGAGGATCTCTTTCGTATCGCGTATAGGAAAAGAATTCGCCTTTCTTGGGTAAAAGCTCAAAAGATGCCGCAAAAAATGGAAGGGTCATGGCTGAAAATATGAGAACCGAGATAAGAATCGGAATGAGTCCTACTTGGTTCAAAAGGCCGCGCACTTCTACCAGGCGGAGTTTTCTACTGAGAATCAAAAATGCAAAAGCGTAAGTGAAATAGACTACGAAGTAGGTCGGCAGATAGATGTTGAAAGAAATCCCGGCCAAATAACTAAACCAAACCATGGATTGAATGCGCGCGGCCCGAGAACCATCGGCCTCCCAAATTCGCAAGAAGCTATACATGGCATATGGCACATAAGTAATAATGAGGGTCGAGCCATGTTGCCAAAATGAATTGGGTCCTAGGGCAAAAAGAGCAAAGGTGGCACCGATGGTCGCTGAAAAGGTAGACTTTGTTAACAGAACAAAAAGTTGTCGAGCTCCCAGATAAAATACGGCAAGCCTCATCAGAAAGTTGACCTGGTAGACGTCAATCAAATTGCCGTTCAACCACTTGTAGTGAATGAGAGCTGCTATCATTGTCGGGTCAAAGGCGCCTATGATATTGTGGTTGAGAAAAAATGGTGCGCCTGAAAAGCTATAGGGGTCCCACAGCGGGAGACTGCCACTGGCGAGGCAATCTAGAAAGTATCCAAATGCCGCGACCCAGTTCACTGTATCGTGTGTGAGTATCTTAGTTCTAAAAATAAAGACGTCGGAATAAACGGCAACGAAGGCGGCAAGCGGGAGCAGGGCGACGGCGAGCGGTTTCCAATTTACCAAGAACCGATTCATTGTCGACGCCCTTCTTGCAAAGCCAGTCCAAGGAGTACAAGAAAGCCAGCAACTGTAAGCGCCCAGCACGTCGTCAGGCCAGCGGTGCGATAGCGAACGAAAACTTTGGGCCCAAAATCTGCAATCGAAGCGAACCATGTGCCTGCAGACTTGCTCTCGAATCCCTTTGATCCCTCAGAAGATGTAGCCTGCCAAAATTCATTCAAATTGGATTTTACGACTAAGTAATGGCGGTCGGGTGATATGACTTCAAGTTTCACAGTGTCGGGAGATAGCTCGATGAGTTTAAATCCTAAGTCCGGGTACCTGATCGCGAGCGAAAGGATATCCTTTCTTCGCTTCAAGACATCTTCTTGAGGGATCCAAACTTGCAGAAGTCTCGGGAGTCGGCCGTTGCCAACGCCGAAGGAATTGGATTCTAAATCCCCATTCGAACTTGGTTTAAGCGGAGTAGAGTCTAACCAACTGGCCTTGGTCTCAAACAGCGCCTCCAGATTTTTGTACGAATAATAGACTGGCGCTCTATCCGCCGGGATTCGATATTGAAACTCAGCGAGGTCTTTTAGCTTCTTATTTGGTACGAGTAGCGTACGAAGAGTGGGAACCTCCAATAGGCTTTCGGACTTGGGCAAATCGAGGGCGGCCATTTCGGCCGTCTGTGAAAGGAAGTATCGTGGCGAGCTCTGACCTGTGTTGAACACTAAATCTGAGTAGGAGTACTCTGTTCGATTCAATGGCTGGCCTGATTTTGCGTGCTTAGCCACATAATTGAATGAGAGCAGATCCAGGCTAATGATCAGAAACAGAATTCGATATCGAACTGACCAAATCTCAGCCACACGAATCCAAACGAAGAATAGAATGGACAATGTTATAAATACGGCGCTGTTGAGTAACCCCTGGTATCGAGTGCCCCATGTCGAATCTTTGATCATCAATCCTGCTACAACTAGGGCTGCGAGAAGCACTGCCGCAGGACCCATTTTGTATATGCGGGACAGAACTTTTGATCGGCGATCTATCCATTTGGAGTCATCTAGGCAAATCTGAAATCCGCGAGCGATCGGCAAACAAAGAACAGGAAGCATTATGAGAAGTGGTTGGGAGAAGCCGGCCAAAGTGGATACCGCGAAGTAAAGGGTTGGCACGACCAGACTCTGCTTTCGATTTCTGTAGTCGTAATAAAGCCCGATCATAAGAAAAATGAGCCCTAAAATTCCGAAATACTGAAAGACATTTGGATGGCTCGTAAGATAGGTAAAATCGGCTGCCCGAGTTAAGGGAAAGACCAGATGTCCTAGTTTTGTCATTGGATAGCCCAGATTGAAAAGAGCCCTGGTGGACGAAACCCCTTCCAAATACCCTCTATACAAAATCCAAAGTGGTAGTGCCCATCCAGCTAGAAATGCCAAACCTGCGACAATCCGAAACCTAAGCGTCTTGGGGAACAGCAGGGGCGACTGGCGTGCTAGACTGGCAACATAAATTACCACCAAGCAGAGCACAGATAGAGAGTACCGACCGAACTGCGCAAATAGAGTGATATAAATAAGACCTAAGAACGGCCAAATCCATTTCTTCGGTTGCGAACTGAGGCGGTGCCCAACGAAGAAGATCCAGGGGACAAAGACAATTGCCGACAGCAAGTCGGGCGTTGTGACGGTGACGGCCGTAAGTGAAAGGTACGCAACCAACGCTGCAAAGAGAGAGGCTCTTTTTGAGTGCCCCTGATCGGAAATGTAGCTGTAGACCCCCCAGGAATATACAGCTCCACAAACAGCCATTTTGAGATCTAGCAAATGCAACCGGACACCATTTGGTAGAAAAGGGCTGAGCAAAACTGAAATCAAATTGTCTATAGAGAACGGATTTAAGGTTGTAAATGCGCTCGCAAAAACGGATTGGCCGTCTTTTACAAATGGATTCCAAAAAGGGAAGGATCCAGAGCTAAAGGCCTGACTTATAAAATTAAGTAGGCTTACACTTTCTGCAAAGCGCTCGCTCCCACTGTCGATCCATCCAAAGAGTAGGTCAAAAGCAGAGAAGATTGCGACGGCAACGACAAAGAAAGTGAGGTCATGATTTTTATTCTGTAAGGTGCTATCCCGCATTCAAAGTTCCTTTTCGAATCTTACCGGCCGCTATCAGAAAACCAAGTGCAATGGCCCCAAAGACCAGATAGTTGAGCGCGATCAAAATCAAGTAAGCCGTAGGTTGGTGATATACCAAAATCGAGTGTCGGCCGGCTGGGACCCGAACGGTCTTAAATTGTATGTTGGCCGGGAGCACTTCGGCGGGAAATCCATCGATTGCGGCCTTCCAATAAGGGTCCCAAGTATCGGAGAGCACCAGCCATCCATCTGTTGGGCTGTTAGATTCATAGGTCTGCTTTGTCGGGCCAAAATCCTTCACGAGAACCGGCGCCGGGTGTGGACGAAGTTTCAGATGACCTTCCATCACGCTAGGAAGCTTGGGATCCTTTTCGAGGGAGATCGTGACTTTTCGGTCCTTTAAATAGTTGACCTGCATAAGCCTAGGTTTAAAAAAGTCATTCGCCCAAGTCGATTGATCAATCGGTTTTGATTGTCCGTCGACCTCGACCGAGAACTCGAAGGCAAACTGTTGCGACGGGTGTGAGTCGTATTCCAAACCCATGTCAGCGGGAAGGTCCGCCGAGTAGATGGCAAGCCCCTTTTCAATATTCCTTAGGGCGAAGCTCACTGGGTAGTCTAGTAGAGCGTTTTTGGCGTTGAGTTTCCGACCCCGATAGCCAAACCGAATTGAGGAAAATTGTTGTGCAGAAAAGGGGCGTGCTCCAGGCTTAACAACTATTTTGTAATATTGAAAAGCCTCTTCATTCAAAAGTCGCCATCGCTTCAGTTCTCGGTATTCTGAAGACGTAAAATAACCAATCTCTCTCCAATTCACTTGATCGTGACTGGCGAAGAGAAGCGCAGCCCGATTGGCAAACAATTCAGGTTCTTCGGATGAGATAAAGTTGAAGATTTTGTCCGATTTGCAGTCATAGACAACCTCATAAGATTGACCCGGGGCCAGTTCCGCCGGTAGCTCATTTAAGTTTTTCGCAAGAACCGACTCAGTGAATTCTGTCTCTTCAGCATCGCGCTTTGAAGGCTTTTGGCCTAAAGAGGATGCCTTTGCGTCAGGGTGAGGAGCATGAACAAATACTTTCGGTCCATATCCGTAGGTATTCCGAAAAGCTTGTCGGGCTTGTTGTTTGTCAATGTCTAGGATGGCGTCTTGAACAAATTGAATCCGAGGACCGAGGTATCCGGCCAGGAAAGCTTGCTCAGTCGGAGTGGAATTCAGGTATAGGTCAAAGAAAGATTTGTTTCCAATAATGGCATGCTTGTACAGGGCTGGGAAATAAAATGGAGGGAGCTCCCAATGAACGTAGGCCGATGGAGGTAAGGGCGCATACAAATAATAGGAGTCCATAAAGTCGAGGTCCGGGGTCGTTTTGTCATACGTTACGGCCAAGCCGTAAATGTGCGCATCGTTGGCTCGACCGCTCTCAAGAACATACTTTTGAGCGTTGTAGTTTTGCGCAAAGAGGTCGGCGGCCGCAAGGCCGAGCATCGACCAGAAGACAGCTTGGATGGGTATCGGCCGAATCAGCCAATGGACGATAACGAATGTCAGTAAAACGACGGCGCAGGCTATAAAGAACAGGGCATGGATGTCTCGCCCGCGATTAGACGCGAGAATGAGAAAAGGAAGTGCCGCCAAGACTATCCAAAAAGTGATTTTCCAAATGATAGATTTTTGTTTGGCGAGTGAGTTTGATAGTTGCTCGGCTCCCACGGCACCAAGAGCTAAGATCAAAGGAGCTGCATGCAGTTGAAAAAACAATAGGTGCCGGGTCATGGGGTAATGAAGGTGAAATGCAGTTTGAAAAAACGGAGCCTGAGTGATGGTCCCGAATGAGAAGTAAAGGAGGGTCGAGAACACCAGCGCCAAAGCTTTCTTCGATCTAACCTGCACTAGAGAAATCAAAAGTAAAACAGCCACAATAATGCCGAAATACTGGAAATTGTGGAAAAAATACCCCGGAATTCCTTCCGTCAGGTTGCTAATGATGGGGTTTATCTTTTCTTGTGGAAATAGAAAGGTGAGAAGTTTTTGCCACTCGAACCTCTCAGCCAGAAAGTGAACAGGAGTGTAAACATCCTCCTTCATCAAAACGGCGTCTGTCTCGCCGGGATAGATCATTTTGCGGTTGAAGGTCGTGAAATACCAAAACTCCCAAAGTCTGGGTAAACAAGCGAATAGCGAGATGCAAACCGTGGCGATCATGGCCAATCGACACGAGAGGTGTTGCCGCCAAAGTTTAAGGACTGAGAAAGATGGTTCCACCATCCAAAAGACAAAACCGTAAATAATGAGAATGGGCCATACAACTGTGGACTGAATATTAAACTGGTGGAATACCCCTAGGTGCAGAGATAATCCGAGGCCAAGAAGATTTTTGATCGGCTGATCGTCAGAGCTCTGCAAAAGGCGCGTTAAAAAATAAAGAGCCCAGGGGAGATAAATTGAGCACATCACAAAAATCGGACGATGAGGTAAAAAGAAGGCGCCGACAAAGAGAGCCGACAAAAAGGCAAGTTCTAGACCCAGGGAATTCTTGGTGAAAAGCCCTGCAAACTTTCGGCATCCCCATGCAAAAACCAAGGTCAGCAGCAAGATACGCAGAGTATTCAAGCGAACAAGGCCTAAAATCTGATCTAATCCTGTGATCTTTGAAATAGCGTAGGTCAGTAAGAAATCTATTGAGTAGGGCGAATAGCTATTGGCCATATCGCCGAAAAATCCCTTACCGTTCTGAAAGATAGGCATCCAGGTGGGGAAGGAAGAGTCAATATCTAGAGATTTGAAGGCGGCTTCAAAAGGAAGATGGATATGGTAGAAGTCAGAGGAAAAATAAACGCTCCCAAATAAAAATGGAGCCATCAGAAGAAAATAAAGAGAAATCGAAGCTAAAGTTGCCAATCTAGACTGGGTCACTTGAACACCTTGCGTAGTAAGCAAGACCAAGTAGTTGTGCCAATAGCCCGCCGTACGCCAGCCATACGAGCAGCCAATAAGTCTTCGGCCTAAACTGAAATTCCAGTTCGTGCTTTCCCTCAGGAACCCTCACAGACATAAATTGATCTCTAAAAAGTGAAATTGGAACGTTTTGACCGTCAATCTTGGCTTGCCAGTTTTCCTCAAAAGTATTCGAAAAGACAACCGTCTCTAGGGACTTTGCTAGCACCTGAGCTCTTACCATGTGAGCATTGAAGTCCGATATTTGAATGTCGGCGCTTGGTGGGGCAAGCTCCAGGTTCACTTCTTTCAAGAGTTTCAGTCGTTCGGGAGGTAGAGCGATCGTAATTTGATTCGACTTTTGAAAATTAATTTGTATTTGGTAAGGTCTGTCCCATCTGTTGAGCCAAGTGGGGAACAATGGTTCGGACCCATTCTCAAATATCGCATGGGCGAATAGGGGAGCTGCCAAAGGATTAAGGTCATAGGTCGTAATCTCAAGACGTTGAGGAAAGGGGTAAGAAATTAGGCTCAGACCAGTGTTCGCAGATGTTGTCACAGTGAAATCGGCGGGTTTGAGGTTGATTTTCTCTGTTGGCACTGAAGGCGTGGAAAGGACGCGTTGCCTAAGGCCAAAGCGAAGTTCGGGAAAATCCTTCCAAACAAAATTAGAGCCTCTGTTCTCAAACCGAAGTCGATAGAATCGAAAAGAAGTCTGATTGGTGCCAAACCAAGACTTTGCCTGATACTTTCCAAAATCCATATTGGTAAGGTAAACAAGCTTAGCCCATGTTTGCAGATCCTGACTCCCCTCAGCCCAACCGATAAGAGAGTTATTTCCTTGAAAAGGCTGGTCCAAATCGGCTTGTACAAAGTTAAATGCTCTCGCGCCCCTCTCACCGAGATCGAATATGAGTGTGAGTTCGTCGCCTTCATTCATGGTCACAGAATTTAATGGCCAGCTTGTTGGTGAAGAATTTTTGCTGCCCTTGGTACCCAGAGTGACCACAGGAAGGCCTAGGTTTGAAATTGAGATCGCTTCGTCCTTTAGCTTCAGAAAGCCATCGGACCGATTTTCAAATCGAAGCCGTGGTCTAAAATAGGCTGCGTCCTCACTATAGGTCTGTCCGTCCGTTTTTCCTAACGCTTGGTAAAATGACTGAATCCCGATGGCGGGATACTTGTAAAGTTCAGGGAATAGATAGGTAGGGGACTCCCAAACCGCATACTCAGTGGGATCAAAAATGGAGTAGGTGGCAAATTGGTCCAGAAGGTCAGACTCTCTTACCCGCGAGTGATAATTGATCGCCTGTAGATAAATGTGAGAGGTGCTGTCGCGTCCAGACCTAACTATAAACTCCAAAGCCATTCGGTTGAAAAGGAACAAATCCACCAGCACGACAAGGTAAAGAGCTATTTGAGTGAACCAAGATTTCAATCCGTCCTGACTCCAAAGTACTATGGCTCCCGTGATAAGAACCAACAAAGCGCTCGTTGCTAGTAAGAACGGTGATTGGGCGGGTTGATTCCAGAATTGATAGTCAAGAAATCCGAGTGCAACCGCGATCAAAAGTAAAACACCAGCGACAAGAAGGCCAAAGGTCCGGCGGGATAGTCTAGTGCCGATATTTGCGGCGCTCAATGCAAGCCCGATCATTAGCACGACCAATGGCGATGAGTGAAGGAAAACAAATAGGAGGTGCCTGGACATAGGCGCGTGGGATCTAAACAGAACTTCAAAAAAAGAAATTTGATTTACGGTTGAGAATAAAAAATAGCTGATGAGTGCCAACACAATCCCAACGGCTACCTTGAGTTGGACCCGGAATAGGCTCAGGAGAAAAAGCATCGCCCCGACCATAGAAAAATAGGCAAAGTTGTGTACGAAGAATCCTGGAATGCCGTCCACCAAATTGGTGGTGGCTTGCAAGACAAACGGTTCTGGGAAAAAGGCGCTCATAAGCTTTTGCCACTCAAACCGCTCACTCAAGAAATGTTCAAATCGATAGATCGAATTGGTTTGAATGACGGACAGATCTTCTCCAGGCCAGGGCATTTTCACATTGTGAGCCTTGAAGTAGGAAAACGACCAAGCGTGTGGCGCCACCGCTGCCATCAGTCCAGTCGCCGAAATGAACAGGGTCGTCCATTTTGGGCGGCGAATTATACCGGGGTGGAGCAACCAAATCATGACGAAGAAAAATGCAATCAGAGGTAATACTATAGTCGTATGCACATTGAAGAACTGCAGCATCATGGTCGAAGAAAGAAGTGAGAAGATAAGAAAGTTCTGATTGGCGCCATCGCGATTCATGATGAACTTGTAGCCGGCCCAGAGGATCCATGGGGTTAAGATATTACAAGTAACGGCTGCAGGCCGGTGCGGAAGAAAAAAGGCATTCGCAAAAAGGCCCATCAAGAATGCGATTTCGCTGGCGAATCTGTTGTGAGTCACTTCAAAGGCGAGTCGCTTTACCCCAAAAGCAAAGAGAAAAGCGAGTCCCAGTAAGCGAAGTGTGTGAACAACCACTAAATCTATGGGCAAAAACAGCCCAACGAATTTGGCTAAATAGTAAGTAATGAAAAAATCAAGCGAGTAAGGCCAGTAGCTGAGGGCCATGTCCCCAAAAAGCGCCTTGCCTCCTTGAAAGAGGGGCAGCCATAGGGGAATGATTCCGTCTCGATCAAAAGATTGAAAGGCATGTTCGAACAAAAAGTGGATGTGATAGAAATCCGATGAAAAGTAATTTTCTCCAACGACAAATCGTCCAAACAGGAGCAAAAAAGCCAAAGACGAAATGACCGTTAGAATGCCGTAATGAAAGCGCCTCGTGTCTGCCGACAATGCTGTTGCCTATCTGGTAAATACTGTAGTGAATTTAAATGGTTATAGGTTCTTCTGAGAGTGGGTTCAAGGGGTTTATGGCCGGAACTAATGCATTGCTCCCTTGCTCAGGTCGAGGCATGAACCAAGGCCCGCGCTCTTTGCTTTCTCGCGCGTGAACTTCTTCTTAAGTTTTGAAAGCGCCGATCAAGACTAGTACCGGCCAGTGAAACCAATAGCGCGGCGGAAATCATCAGCGAAACTCGGGACCATCCATCCAACTCGATTCCAATTGAACCCTGGATTTTCTTTACCAGCAAAAACCCAAAAAAATGGCCAAGAAACATGGGGTAGGAGAGGTCCCCTAAAAAACTGTCGAGGCGGCTCTTATGCGCCAATCGACCAAGAAAATGAATGGCCACAACGGCCAAAAGGTAGCCTAAGATGACTTCTTGATTGTGCTGAACAGATATCAGGCCCTTGGAGAGAAGGGGAATCAGAATAATCCCTAGCGTCAAAAGGCCAAACCCTAGGAAGGCTCGATTGATCTTGGTGTGTAAGCCAATCCTCAATTCATATAGGCTGATGCCCGTGCAGAATATAAAAAGGGTCCCCGGCAATAGTGCGTACCCCCAGTTGTAGGTGTGAAAGACGCCGAATGCGGCGAGTGTGAATACAATCAAGCTGATCATTCCCGCAGCCGTTCTCAGCGCGACATTGCGGACCAAAAACGGGCATAAAAGGTAAAAATGCAATTCAAGCGCGAGTGATGGGGCTGGCGGAATCGGGAAAGAGTTCCCAGCGACAGAAAACAATTTGGTGGTGAATGGCCAGTAATTCAACGGAAACAATGTGGCCAGTCCAATGCCGCGCCAGCCTGCCAGATCCAATTTTGACTCTCCAATCCAGGCGATAGCCAAAATCGAGAGCCCGGTAAACACCCAATACAGAGGGAACACGCGAAGAAAACGATCGTAGTAAAACGCCGAAAGGGGGGAGTCTGAAAAGTTGCGGCGCAGGGAATGGCTCATGACATAGCCGGCCAACATATAAAAGGAAACCACGGCCACGGCCCCGACATGGAATACCGTTGTCAGATACAGGTGTTCTATCACCACCAACAGTGCTAAAAAAAACCGGAATGCACCAAACATTTGAAGTGCCGCATTGTTGTAGATTTGCCGAGCAATTGGCAAGGGAAGGATTACTTTTTAAGGGGAGTCCGATCCCGTGAGGACCTCTAAGAACGCCCTACTCCTCGCTGTGACGGGTACGCCACTGTTTGTCATGGTACTCGCCATGTACCAAAAGGGCCTTCACTTTCACAACATCGATATGCTGGACGTTCTCTACCCGTCTCTTTACACCTTTTTTGACCATTTGAGAAATGGAGAGCTGCTCCTCTGGAATCCATTCGTAGGGCTCGGCCATACGGCCATTTTTTGGGCCCATTTTCCCCTTGCACCACTTAGTTTGCCACATCTTGCGTTTGGGCTAAATGACGGCTCTATCCAACTTGAAATTTTCTTAGGATTTTGGATCACATGTTTCTTGGTGGCTAAAATTCTTGCTTACGCGGGAGTGGAGCCGATCCTCTCAGCTGCGATTTCTTTGGCCTTCATGAGCTTGCCGCTTGTAGGTCAGTATTCTCTTCATATTGTTCATATGAACGCCATCGCCTTCGCTCCGCTTACGGTTCTTACTGCCCTTCGGTGGAAGAAAGAAAACCTTGTCAGAGGCGTGGCTCTTTGTGCAGTGGCCTTAGCTTTAGGCATGCAAGGAAGCAAAGCTGAGCTCTGGATGTTCAACGGATTTTTGCTGGCTTTTTGTATGTTCGCGATGGGTCTGAGACATCGGCGCTGGTCATTGATAATATTGTCTGTCGTGGGGTCAGTGGTGCTGGCTGCGCTGATGACGTCTGTCCAGATCAGTCTAATTTTAGGAGTTATTCGAGATAGTCCTAGGGTTAGTTATGCCAAGGGGCTGTCGATATTTTCCAGTCTAGAGTTTTATCGAAACGGTCTGAATTATTTAATAGACAATCCGAATTCGGGAATTGTGCTGTGGGCGTTTGGCTTGACATTGCTGAGAAAAATGGCCGCCGATCGTTTTCGAATTGAATTTCTGCCTTTACTTGCCCAGGCTTCTTTGCTCGTGGTTCTTGCGACCAATCCAAACTGCCTTCTTCGCCCTTTGGACTTGGCCATTTATCTTTTATTTGCAGGAGCTACCTTTTTACTTCAGAAAAGAGGTTGGGGATCAATTGAGAAGTCTTTACCGTGGATATTTTTGACTGATCTAGCGATAGGTTGGATTTGGTTTTCCACGATTCAGACATTTTATGAGTTTGAGCGCAATGTGGGCTACCTTCAAATGCCGGTTCTGCTAAATGTGCTAAGTGGATTAGCCGTTGCGGGCATTTCTTTGTTCCGTCCTTCCTTCTGGATTCGATTCTCGTCAGTCGGGATCATTTTCATAATTCTTCTTCGATATTACCTGCAGTATCCCCTGATTCAGGTTACAGGCGCTATTTGGCATCCCTCCCGTGATAACTATGTTTACTATTTGTTTCTAATAATTCCGGCGGCTCTGAGTCTTCAGGCGCTCTTTAGCGCCATTTCAGCAAGTAAAATTAAAAGATGGCTACCATACGTCTTTTTGGTTCTATGCAGCCTCTTCCTTTGGAAGAATCTTTTAAGAAATTCGGATTTTATGAAGAAGGCACCGTACGGATTTTCTGGTCCAGGCAATATTCCTGAGCTTTCGAATTTAGCCAAAATGACAAAAGTGAGCCATCAAAGGGTGTTGGCGATTCCAGGCGAAATTCCCGAAGGTGGCGATCCTTGGACGGCCGATTTCGCCTTTAATCCAAATGTACTGCAATATTATGGGCTCTATGACAGCGCTTTTTACGATAGTACGCCCGCCAGACGGTATCATGATTTCGTCAACAAGCTTAATTTCGGAGATGCTTTTGATCCTTCCAATACGATTGTGAATCATTGGTTCCCTCAAGTTATTCTTCGATACATCCCTGGTGCCGTGACTGATCTTTCTGAGCGTGAACTATTTAAACGTTACTCCTACATGCGGCTGATACCCAATCATTATAATAATCGTTGGTTTGCGATTACCAACACACACTTTTTGATCACTCGAGCGGATCTCTTTTCGCCGCCCTACCAAACATGGCTACAAGGGACCGACGGCTCCCTGTTTAAGGAGATATCGAAGTTCAAATTCGAGTCCTCGAAGAGTCCGGAACGGGAGTACCGAATTTATCAGGTGAAGAACCAAGGACAATATGCCCAGTTCTTTCCTAAGGATTCGCCGGACCTATTCACGGCTGATTGCCTGGGAGCAAGTCATCTCAAAAAAGGGGATGGCGAGTTGAGAATGGATTCAGATGAATCCCAATCCAAAGTCTTATCATTACGAGCAAAAGAGGACGGTTGGATTGTATTGTCGGAGGCCTACCACCCATCGTGGAGGGCGACAATTGGCGGTGAAAAGGTAGATCCCAAGTCGGCACTATGTGGCGTTTTGGCCCTGCCTGTGAAAGAGGGGGATCATCGGATTGAGTTCAGATTTCAGTCGCAGAATTTGGCGATTTGGTCTTGGATCTCACTTTTATCGGTCATGGGTTGCGTTTTCGTGATCGTTTTACCCTATTTTACGGCTCGCCTATCAAGCCGTCGGGAGTCCTTTGATTAAAGCAATTCGTCGTCCTGATATGTTGGGTGGTCTCATCCTTTTTTCGATGTTGGCCTACTTTCTGTTTCCATACGTATCCCATCGCTATGAATTTTCCCATAACGACGTCGTGTACAACTACGCTCCCTTTCGTGAATGGTTCGTGTCTCATCTTCGGGCAGGTCGATTCCCCATTTGGGATCCTATGATGGGCCTGGGGCGATTTGCGGAAGTGTGGACGACCTTGCCAGTGGATGTATTGACGCCCCTAGAAATGGCTCTGCCTGGTCTGCCATTTTCTTACCTTTTTGCTCTGCAAATGCTGATTTTAGGAGCGGCCTCTTATTGGGGCTTCCGTAAATTAGACTTTGATGCAACATCTTCATGTTTGGGAGTCATTTTGTTTATTTTTGCGCCGGCGACTTCGTACTTCGTGCGCTATTATATCACGATCCCGCCTATGGTTTTGTACACGCTCGCCTTTGTGTCCTTGTTCAAGTATTTGACCACAGGCCAGCGCCGATTTTTACTTGTAGCCGTAGCCAACGGTCTCTTGTTTACCGTTGGCGGGAAGGTGGATTTTGAGTTTCAGATCTTGGCTACTATCTGTGGTGGTTTGATCTTTTTTCTATTTTTTCTTGAGGCGGCTGGGCGATCCGTATTGAATCTATTCTTAACGGGCACGGCTATGTGCGCGCCGGTTCTGGTTCACTGGTGGTATTTGAATTTGGTGGCGACGTCGGCGTCCCAGTCGATTCGACCATCCCCGTCGGCATTCTCACTAAGTGGTCTCTTGTCTTCTCTTGGAGCCATTTTTACGGATCCGAGAATGGTGATAGTCTTGGCTGCCATTTTTCTACTGCTGATGTTTCGTAAGCCGGTGAAATGGAAATCTGTCCATCTTCCCCTCAGGGTTTTGATTGCGGCTGGTTTGGTAGCGAGTACGGCCTTTGCGATTTTAGCAGGATCTTGGGCCTATTTGGTCGGCATTTTGATGGGCGCTATTGTCTCATATTTGTCGCGTGCGCCAGGTCCCTTGCGCTGGAATCGGCTGTTGGAAATTCAGGTTCTAATCTACTACTTTTGCCGACCCATCCCCGGAGAAGTAGAAGAAGTGTTGATTATGAATCAAACACACTTCGTTATTCGGATAGCCATTTCATTTTTGGCTACCGTCGGATTAAGTTCGATAAGGGAGACCGTTAAGTCTTGGGCTATGGCGTGCGCTATGGCCTGCCTTACATTGCGAACGCTCGGACTACCCCTGCTGAGTCATCTGGCCGGAATTGTATGGATACCAGCCCGGGACAATTATCTGCTGGATCTGCCAATGGCTGTTTTGGCTGTACTTGGTTTTGACTGGTTAATGCAGACGGGTCGTCTGAGAAGATGGTCGCGACCTTTGGTTGGTTTTGTTCTGGTTGTGGTTGTGACCGGTCTGAGCGAGGCCTCGCGCTATCCACGGACCGTACATAACGACCCACTATTTTCGGATAATTTGCGGACTGAGATGGGAAAAATCGCTGCTGAGATACCGGCGGAGGGGATAGTACCACCTCGAGTCTTGGGCTATTTTCACGGATATCGTCGTCTATTTGGGATGGCGGATGTTCGGGAGTACCAGAGCCTAAATGCCAAGCTCTATGGCCTTTACTCAATTTCTTCTCGCCTGAACGTGCCTGTCGAAGATGTCACGAACGTGGGATCATTGACCGGAGGAACTTCTGACTTGTTCCGCGCCATGATCAAGAAAATGACGACGATCGAGTCTAAGGTTCGTAATCTTCCACCCGGTTTAGATTTCTATTATCACTATGTCGTGAATGCGGTCCCACCACTGGATTGTGTTCAGCTCAGGTTGTTGGGCGTAGAATTTATCGAAGGTCTGAATGGGCGGTATTACTCGTCGAATGCGCAGCAACTCAATCAATTCTATTCGCTGACAGAACCACAAGGTATTGAATTGGCCAAGGATGTAAGTGATAAAATCACCCGATGTGGATTCCAATCTGTATCGTATGGAGGTCGCGACTTTTGGCGGATTCAAGATCCAATGCCCCGAGCATTTCTCATCGATCTTCCAATTCTGGCGCCTACTTCACCGTCGGATGTGAAGGGAATCGATGTTGGTCAACGTAAGTTGATTATCGGCAACGATGTCGTCAAATGGAGTCCGGCTACAATAAAAGCTTACGATCCGAACACCGTTATCATTGAAGCCACATCGGATCACGAGACCACTTTGATCTTAACGGAACTGTATAGTCAGTTCTGGCGAGCGGAGGTCAATGGCGCTCAGGTCGAAGTGACCCCCGCATTCGGCCTGTTCCGCTCAGTGTCGATCCCAAAAGGTGCCAGCTCGATCAAACTTTCGATGGAATACCCTAAGAAAATCAAGACCCTGATCATCACTGGAATGGCCCTGTTTTTGCTGATTTTATTGGGGGTTTTGATTTGGTCTCGACCGGGACCACCTGCCGTAGAGATGGACAAACAAAGGCCGCTTTTGTAGATTGGCGATATGGACGATTCTTCATTCGTGTCTAATGTAAGAGAAGTCGGCGTTCGAGTTATTCAAAAGCACGGCCTATTGAAGCCAGATGATCGTTTGGCGGCTTTACTCGTGGCCGATGTGATTCTAACTTTTTCGATAATTTTGGTCGTGGTCTGGCTGGCCCCGGTGTGGCTCGCGATTCCGTTGGGGTGGTTGTTGGCGATTCGCTTTTTCAATTGTGCGGCCCAGATTTCCCATGTGTGCGGTCATCACTCGTTTTTAACCAAGAGGCACTCCAATGACCGAGTCGGCACGATGATGTCGGCCGCAATGGGCTATAAATTCGTTGGGCACAATGAGGTCCACGATAACCATCACCGCTATTTAAATACCCCAAAGGACGGCGACGTGCTCTGGGGGCGACCGGAACAAACTCGCACGGAATTTTTGCGAGATCTTGCGCTGGATTTGATTGGATATCAGGCGTTCAAGCGGTTTTTACAGTATGGCTCCGAGAAGCCGCGAAGGGCGGAAAAGGAGTCTTCTTGGCAAAGACTTTCACCTTGGATTTTGATAGCGCTGGTTCAGGTGTCAATTTTGGCGATGTTCTCGATTGTAGGAGGCCCATGGGCCTATTTGGTATTTTATGTATTGCCCATTTGCACACTATATCCAGCTCAAGCTCGCATTCGAAGTTTGGCCGAGCATCATATTGAACCAGGGACGACCTTGTATCCACTTCCTTGGTTGACTCGGAATACGGAAGCTGGGTTCATAGAACAACAGGTGATCGGTCCCTTTTACCAAAATTACCACCTGGAACATCATCTTTTCCCGAAAGTACCAGGCTATTTTCTTAAAAGGTTACATCATCTGATAGCAGCTGAAGTGACCTTTGAACGTCAAACGACAAACTCCAGCTACTTGGGTTTTATGATTAAATTTTTGTTGGGTCCTAAGACTTCACTTCAGGTGGCTTAAAATCCTTCCACTCACCTGGCACATTTGGTTTGTGCTTGATTCTTAAGGATTCTTTGAGCTGATCCTTCACCACATGAACAATCTGCTTGGGTTCCATTCCAAGCAAGAGGCTGTGATCACTATGGGAAAGAGCGGGGCAAGCCCGACACTGGTTTGTGTCGCGAACATGATCGATCGCTTTTTTCAATCCCACATCTCGCCAGTTCAATGGCTTAAAGGATCCGTCTGTGGTTAGGAAGCAAGGATATACATATCCATCGGCTTCGATTGTGAACTTGGTGCGGCTGAAATAGCACTTCACATGGTGCTCGCGGTAACTATCGGGAATTTTGTCTTCCGGAATGTGAAAGTTCTCATTGTAATCATACGGCCAGTGAAGGGCTGCATCTATCGCACCATCACTCGTGAATATAGGGTAGCCCATTTGCCGGTAGCGTTTGATTTCGCGCAACGTATGGCGAATTTCATCGTTGGTCATTTGGCTGTCGTGGGCCTTCTTTAGTGGCTTAAACAGAATGCTGAAATATAGATGGAATCCCATGCTCTGGGCCAGATTTGCCAAATATCCAATGTCGTTCATCGTATGTTTTGTAATCGTGGCTGAAACTCTTAATTTTAGGCCTTCTTGAATGCCGAGCTTAATCGCGGCAATGGTCTTTTCAAAAGTTCCTGATCCACGATTCTTTTCATTCCCCTCGCGGGCTCCGTCCAGGCTAATGGTCAAATTGTCGACGTTACGCAACTCTTCTACGTGTTTAGAGAGCAAGGATCCATTGGTGATCAAACCCAGGTACATACCCTTGTTCTTCACGAAGTTACAAATTTCACCCACGTCTTTGCGTAGAAGAGTTTCGCCACCATGAAGATTCAAATAGCGACAGCCAAGGTCGTAAAGCTCAGAGATAATAAACTTCAGCTCGTCGGTGGTGTAGTCGACCTCTTTACGATTCGGGTAGTCGCCGAAGCAATAGTTGCAGTTCCAGTTACAGTGGTTGTTCACCACAATAATCGCAATTATCGGCGCCTCTTTACGCAGAAGCTTATGCTTCGCGATGGCCGCAAAGTAATTGGCTCGGTAATAAAAGGATTTGAGGTCGGTATTTTTATAAACCGGCTCTTTCGGATACTTTGGGACGGTCACAGGGGTGTGAGACTCGCGCTTCAGCTGAAGGGCCGAAGATTTTTCTTCAGCTGAGGAAAACAGCTCGCTCCCATCAAGGCTTGAGATCTTACGCAATTTAACTGATAAATCGACGGGATTAACGCTAGGCGTAACTTCATCGGACATTTTGGCCCCTCTTTTTACACTCTTATACGTTTCCTAGAAGCTCGACACAAGAATTACTCTCTCTTGGTGGCCACGAATTCAATAAGACCAGAATCCCCAAACAGTTTCACTTGAAGCCACACAATGGGAATTGAGATCACGATCAATGGGAGGAAAAACCAAGCATTTCGTGGTGGAGTTTTGAGGCTCAGCTTTTCGGTGAACCAGTTGCAAATCGACATAGCCAGATCACCCGGGTCAAAGCCTTCGGAAATATCCACGTCTTTGAAGCCGGCTTTTTCCAACAGAGCAGCCAGAGATTTTTTGGTGAAGAACACTTGATGACGAGGGACTTGAAGGCCCGCCCAGTGGCGCGGGAAGAGGCGATTCCATGGGGACGAGACATCGGGCACTGCACCCCAGAGACGTCCTTCCGCTGTCATGCTTCCGTGCACCCGTTTAAGCACGCCCAATGGGTCGGGAAAGTGCTCAAGGGACATGTACATCATCACAGCATCGAATTCAGGCTGATTCAGATGTTCCTTAAGCGAGCCGCTTAGCAGGCGGATGCGGGAATCTTTTGGAAGTTGGATTGGAGTCACATCAATGTCTAGACCAGTGATCCGACTATGGGATCCCCATTTTTTCTCCAGACTCATCAACACGTCTGCACCCCCGCAGCCAATCTCGAGGAGATGCTTTGGTTTGCGTTGGTTCAGGCCACGCCACAGCCGTCGATACCTCATCTCCGTTCGGAGTCTATATAGGGCTCGTGCCAAGGCAGTTTGCTTCTGCCTGGAGCGTACGTGATAGTCGGCCCGGTAGCAGTTGTTTAGCGTCTCTGGCGAGGGAGTGACACTAAGGTAGTGAAGGCCACAGCTTTGGCATTCTGCCAGCTGGTACTCGCCCTCGACACCATCCTCCACATCAAGCAATTTTCGTTGCAGGACCGATCGATCGTGGCTCTCGCACATCGGACAGGGGACTTCGATGATTTCAATAATGTCAGGTTGGAGCATTGGGAATGTCATGGTTGGAGATCTTGATGCCAAATGTCAATTGATTCTTGACGGCATTCTAACTCGCCGCTTAATTTGAGATCTATGACGGGGCAGTTCACTGTACTTATCACGGGTACTACATCTGGCTTGGGTCGAGGATTGCTCGAGCATTACTATGATCGGGGCGATCGTGTTATTTGCGTAAATCGAAGATCCGACGCCGAACTGGAATCCAAATTTCCGAAAGCCGTCTTTAAGGTTCTGGACATTTCATCTCGTGTCGCTGTGACCGACTTGCTTCAAGAATTGGATTCGAAAGATGTGAAGCCGAACTTATTCTTCTTAAATGCGGGTATCAACCGGCCAGACAACACCGGCAAAAATCTCAATTTTGAAGTTTTTGACGAGGTCATGAGAGTGAACTTCGATGGAACAATCAGCTTTGTGGCGGCGGCTCAAACTCTCGGAGTACGAGGCGCGACATTTGTGGCGATTTCATCAATGGCCATTTTGTCACCTAATATCGGTCATCTTTCCTATTTCCTTTCAAAGTACGGTGTTGCGAAGATGTTCTATTTTTTGCGTAAGAGTGACTTAACCAATCGATATAAGACGGTGGTTCTAGGCCCGGTCCGAACGAATATTACACACCTATATGGCGGGCCCGTAGGTTGGAAGAAAAAGGCATTTTCCTTGCTTGCAAAAACCGTCAATCAGGCGGTGCCACCGATCACTCGGTTTGCGGAAAGTCGTCGCACGGTTCTTTACTGGCCACTCGGCACTGCGGTGGCCACATTGTTTGCACGGGCGCTGATTTCAATTATGGCGTTTTTCGGCTTTTCTTCTATTTTGGCTAGTTCGAATCGCAAAGCGGAAATATGACGGCATGACCGGTATGTGGATAGGGAAGATTGGCGATATGTGTCCATGATCTTCCATCCGAAGAGGCCCACACATTTGTCTTAGCGCTCCCTGACGAGCCCCCGATGTAAAGTAGTGCCCCCTTGAAACCTAGCAGGGCGCCCATGTTTCGAGTTTCAGGAAGATTTGCAGTTTGGGTCCAGTTCGAGCCATTGGTGCTGGTGAACACCGCGTTGCTGACGCCGCCGGAGTACTCCCCACCAGCGTACCAGAGCGCTCCATTGAAAAGCGCAGCCGATCCGTTGTACCTGCCTGCGGGCAAATTGCCAACGGAGGTCCAGGCGAGACCGTCCGACGTTCTAAAGACTCTGGTTGTGAACGTTGGGGATGCAGAGCGCCCACCAAGAAGCCATGCCGAGGTGCCATCAGAAACGATGGAGTGCATATCGAACAAACCTGAAATTCCGGCGGATCCGACGGCCCATGATGTCCCGTCAATTGTTGTGCTACTACTTGACGAAGCGACGCCATTAAAGCCGCCGGTGATCCATAGTTGATCGTTTAGAACATATGAGTCAGTGGCAGAAACCAGATAAGGGAGATCCTGCTCCCTCTGCCAGTGTATTCCATCAGGCGTTGAGAATACCAAGGCCGATTTTAAGCTGTGGTATCCGTCATCAAGACCTCCAATGCTCCAAATACGATTTTTAAAAATCGAAAGACCCGAGCTATGGTGGATGAACTCGGTAAAGCCTAGAGTCTTCCAATTGACACCATCTTTGGACGCCATCGTTACTTCATAGCGGTTTGATCTCACACCCCCTGCCAAGACGATGTGGTCGACTTTAGTGGAACAGGTTGTCGACTGCTCGGTGTCTTCTTCAGTTTGGATACATGCAGCCAGAAAAGTTAGCGAGAAGGCAAGCAAGGGCCTAAGAGTGTTTCGAAAAAAGACGACGTACAGCAGTTTTTGCACACTCAAATGATACCAGACTTTGAAGTTTCATAGCGAGATCTTCCAAAATAAATAGAGAACAGGAGTGTGCAGCAATGAGAGGAGTATTTAGATTTAACCTAGAACTGAAAGTATATAAATTCCTTATTCTCTAGGGGTCTAGAGGCCATCGAGATGGCCCATAGTAGGACGCCAAAAATGACGACCAAGTAGAGCAGAACGAATTTGTCGAGCTCGGCAAGCTTTTGTTTCAGATTTGGATATCTATAAAAAATGTAATCCACCAACATCAAAAACCCGATCATCACTATGGCGAAGGCAAACAGGTTGTCGAAGTGAAGAATTCGGGGAGAGATATCGACATTTTGAAAGAGCAGCGAGATGTCCGATATTTTGGGGATTCGAAAAATGACCCATCCGAAGTAGGCTACAAAAAATGTCAGAAGAGTCTGAGTTATTTGATTCAGGCGACTGATTGAAGGTCTAAAGCGTATGTATAAACCGATAGCCACGCCCCAGTAGACCCCGAAGATGAGGTACTTGAACGCGGCCCCATGCCAAAATCCAATCAGAGCCATGGAAACCAAATGAGCCTTGTATCGGCTGACGGCATTGGTTGATTTGCGTAAGTAGTGCATGGCCAGTGGATAGTAGAGATAGTCCTTGAACCACCTAGAAAGACTAATATGCCAACGTTCCCAGAACTCTACGGGCGAACGCGAAAAGTAGGGGCTATTGAAATTAATCGTAAGCGAAAATCCCATCGTCCTGGCCAGACCCCTTGCCATGTCTGTGTAACCAGAAAAATCGGCGTAAATTTGAAAGGCAAAAAAGAATGTGGCAAGGGCCACATCTGCAGTGCTGGCCCGGCTAAGATCGCCATAAACAGGATCCACCAAGCGGGCTAGGTTATCACCGAGAGCGACTTTCTTGAAGAATCCGAAGCTGAATAGAATTACACCGGTTAGAATTCCGTCCCAGGTCACCCGGCGATCTTGTTCGACTTGCGGAAGAATATGGCCAGCACGTTCGATAGGACCGGCCACAAGTTGTGGGAAGAAGGAAACGTACAAAAGAAAGTCGACCAAATTGCGGCATGGTTTTAACTGTCCTCTATAAACGTCAATCGAGTAACATAAGGATTGAAAGGTATAAAATGAAATACCCAGGGGCAAAATGACGTGAAGTAAGGGAAGGCTAGCCTGCACGCCAAGGTAGGAGAGCGAAGCATTGAATGAACCAATAAAAAAATCGTAGTATTTGAAAACCCCAAGAACACCAAGATTTAGACCTGCTGATGTCAAGACAAACAATTTTTTTCGCGAATCCGAAGTCGCGTCGTAAATCTTTTTTCCACAGTAGAAATCCAAAAGGC
>JBFWON010000042.1:0-31444 GCA_050250515.1 Bdellovibrionales bacterium
CTTACCTCTTTCACCAAAAAGAGTTCGCCCATCGGGATATCGTCTACGTCTATGCTCCCATTCGCTCTTGGTTTGCCGAACAGCTTCGGCACGGAATTTTTCCCTTTTGGGACCCATTTATGGGGCTTGGTCGTTTGGCGGATGCCTGGACTACTATTCCCGTAGACTTACTTTCTCTGCTCGAGGTCCCGCTCAGTCTGACCTACCGACAAGTCTACGCCCTTCAGATCATCATAATTTTCGTAACACTTAGACTGTTATTCCGGCGCTTTCAGTTTTCGCCGCTGCAAACCCACTGGCTGACTTTTCTTTATATTCTGGCCCCAACTACCGGTTATTTTCTCAGGTACTACGTCAAAGGCTGGGCTTTTCTTCTTTACGCGTTCCTCTTCACTCACCTTTACTTCTTTGTTCAAGACCGAAGTCGAAAGCATCTTTACTGGATTAGCGGGACGACTCTTCTTCTGACTCTCGGATGCAAATTCGAATACGTGTTCACCTTGATGGCCACGATTTTTCCTGCGTATGCCGTTTATGCTTTGTGGACAGCACCCCGCGGCCAAAAGGTCCGCACCGTTTTAGTCGGCCAACTGGCCATTTTAAGTCCACTACTGATCAACTATTGGAATTTTTCGCTGATCACCGATGCAGCAAAGTCCACCCTTCGACTGGTCAATGATCCACTCAATTTGTCAGACTTTGGACACTCTCTCCTGCATGGGATGATCGATTCCCACACCTTTGCCTTATTGGCCCTAGTCGTCGCCGTCTTGTTCACCGAAAAAGTCTTAAACCCCACTTTAGATAAGGTTGGTTTTTTCCTATCCGTGGCACTTTTAATCTTTTTCGCCAGTTCTCACCCAAAATCTGGCTATGCCTTCGGCATTCTCGCGGCGCTGGCACTTCACACCTGGTTCACTCGACCGGCGGACCTTCGCCAAAAAGTCATCCTTTTGGCCAAAGCCGCTCTTTTATTTTTCTACTTCACCCGCGCGATCCCGGGCGATGCGGATGAAACTCGTATCATTCAGTGGGCAGGCTCAGGCGTTTTGTTCACCTTGGGCTTTTTTGCCTCGCTTGGCTTTTTCTCAAGGCCATTGACGGGCCTTATGCGTTGGTGCTCGGTCGTCATCGGCACCGTGCTCTTTTATCGAGGCATTGGATTGGTTTTTCTCAATTACCTACAAGGTATCTTGTGGATCCCCGCCCGCGATAATTTTTTAATTGAGCTGCCGCTCGCACTGTTTTCGATTTACGGATGGCAAGCTCTCTACGGTATTTTAACCGGCCCGTTTTCACAAAATCGCACCTCAGCTACCAATAATGCGGCTGCCGCACCATTGCTCATCCCTCATCAAGACGCTCGCGCCCGCCGCTTCGATCGCTTTATCCCCACGGCCGCTGTGCTTGCGACCCTGGCCTTTTTGCTGAATCATCCCTTCCTCGACAAGCCCATCAAAAACAAGGTGGATCCCATTCACGGCATCTTCAATTTTGAATGGTTGCCCGAGCAAGCCTCTGATGTTTATCAACGCGAAACTCTGGACTGGAAGAAGGGATTTGAGTACGAGCCCTTCGGTCACACCCGAATTTTAAGTTACTTCCACACCTACGGACGCTTTCAAAATATCGCCGACACCTATGAGTATCAGTCGCTGGTCAGCGGGAGGTTCGCCCATTACTCGATCGCCTCACGCCTCGGCATTCCTTATGAAGACGCCACGCATTTGGCCGCAACCACTGGCGCTCTCACCAAGCGCTTCGTTGACTTGGTCAAACCGCTACCCACAGTAGATATTTTAGAAAACAACCCCCGGCTGCACGAAGTCTTCTACATGTTCTACATTTTAACTGCGGCACCTAAGCTCGATTGCAATCATATGCGGCTCATGGGCATTCGTTACGTGGAGGGCGATCAAAATTCCTACTATCATCCCAACGCCGGGGTGATGAACGGGCTGTTCTCTCTCCTTCCCACCTTCGAAGACGCCACCATGAATTCAGATGTTGCCGACGCCATCAACGTTTGCGGATTTCCCAAAACTAAAATCGGCGATCGCGAATTCTGGGTGGTCGACCACCCCATGCCCCGCGCTTTTTTTCTTCCAGGAATTAAAGCCGAGGATCTGGCCAAGCTGAAACCGGATGACGTGAAGTTTCAAAAAGCCTCGACCGCAGACAGTCACGCATCTTCACCCGAAAGTCCGAGCGGTCCTGCGTCCGGCGGCACTCTCACCATCGCTGGCCGTGAAATCGCCTGGCTCCCCGTCTCCATCACCAAGTACGAACCCAATCACGTGACCCTCAACCTCAACGCCTCTGAACCTGGCACCGTGGTCCTGACAGACCTCTTTCACACCCGTTGGTCCGCCACGCGCAACGGTGAGCCCACTGAAATCCAACCCGCCTTCTTTTTGTTTCGTGGAATCAATGTCGAAACGGGAGTAAATGAGCTCAACTACTCAATTGGCGTTCCAAGTGTCGCGAAGAACGGGCTTTGTCTGGTTTTAGGAATTTTGGGTATGATCGGCGCCCTCGCGCTGAATCGACCGAAAGACGACACGGAAAAACAAAAGGGGTAAATCCCAAAGCAGCATCAATCGGTAAACCCATCCGAATTCCGGAATCAACTGGGCCCGGGCCCAGTTGGTCCGAAATTCGAACGTTTTTTCCCGAAGGGATTTTCCCGGCTAAGTCTCACGCGACGGAATCCTTGGACTCCGCCGGCGTCCGCACAAACTACCGCTTCGTGCGCTCCACGCGGCGGTTGCGGTCTTCGATGCTTTCGAGCAAGAGCTCGACCTCGAAGCCAAGCTTGGGGCGAAGCCAACGCTCCAATTTGATCATGGCATAACCAAAATTGGGCTTGGTCTTGTCTTGAGTGTACGACAGCACAAATCGCGTGTCGTTTTTGATATCCGTCACCGTCACATCGGTTTGTAGACCGAATGCTTGGCAAGCTTCGACCATGACCTTTTGCGCCTGCTTCAATTTGTCTTCAAACGCCAGTTCAAGCCAAGTGGCGGGCGAGGGATCTCGCCAGAAGTTTCGCTTATTGGCGTCGATCTTGTTGGCTTCGCGGTACTGTTTGTAAATTTCTCGCACCAGCCTTTGTGGCAAAGCAAAAATCGGATCGGCAATTTCGGGGGTCATCAAACCTTTTACTGGCAAAGGCCTTTTGGGATCACGAAGAATGGCCTCCAAGCGGATTCCACTGTGCTCGGCGCCTTCTAGGGCAGAGCGACCCTCTAAAACCAAACACTGGGCGTCCATAACACCCCGGCGAGCCCCTTTAAATCCCTTATGCTTGGCTTCACGCACAATGCCCTTGTCATCAATGGCCACAGCCAAGGTGCCCGAGCCATCGGCGGCACTGAAAGTTTGCAGCTTGGTGTTCTCTAAATCACCTTCATGGCGAACCTGAGTCAATTGACGCGAAACAGCGTCAGAGTAAGGCGCCGAGATATCAGTCAGTTCGTCTAAGCTATAGCTCGCTTTCTTATTGCTATAGGTGAGCAACGTCCCCGTTAAATCCACAGAGCCAAATGCGATGGCATTACGACGTAGCCAATCCAAATTTACTTCCGAGGCCACATCCTTAGGTAGATCCACCTTTAAGTCAGAGATGCCATTTTCGTGGGCTAAGTCTAGAATCTCCAGCAGAGATCTGTTGTGATCCTCGTCGTGTACCCATGTTTCGAGGAAGCCAGGGCCCCCTTTGAAATTGCGCAAGTTGTTGTTCAGATTGTCGTAGTAACCCTCGACGAGTTCTTGATATTTTAGTTCTGTCATGTTCCACCTATTTGTTCGAATCTTTAGGCTTATTACAATTTACAATGGCTGTAAATTGATTTAGCTTTTGATTTCAGCACATTTTAAACGCAATTGGAGGCAATGGGATGTCCGCGTCAGACTTAGCGATTGATCACACAAAACTAATCTTGGACGGCACCAAAATCGCTTGGCACACCGAGCGCATAGCGGCTTGGGAGCGCGGTGAGCGCATTGCGCCGATCACCATCGACATGTCCCTCACCCGGGCTTGCAACTACGGCTGCCACTACTGCTACGCCATGATGCAAGAGAACGAGCGTCTGCCGATCACTCGTGAAGTGATTCATAATTTTATGGACGATTGTGCGGAGATCGGCGTGAAGGCCATCAGCCTTGTTTCAGATGGTGAGAGCACGCTTTCCCCAGTGTTCGTGGATGCCATTCAACGAGGTCACGCCAACGGGATCTCAATGGCTGTTGGCACCAACGGCTACCTTTTGAATGAGCGAAAGCTCGAGCAAATTCTTCCACACCTCACTTACCTGCGCATCAATATCAGCGCTGGTGAGCGCAAGCGCTACGCCGAAATTATGGGCGTTAAAGAAGAGTGGTTCGACAAGGTTTGTGAAAACATCAAGACCATGATGAAGATCAAGAAAGAGAAAAATCTTCCCGTCACCATCGGTCTACAAATGGTGCTGATGCCTGAGTATGAAGATCAAATTCTTCCTCTTGCTCAGCTGGGTAAAGAACTTCGTCCCGATTACTTGGTCATCAAGCATTGCAGTGACAACGAAGAAGGCTTCTTGGGCGTCGATTACGGCGGCTACAAAAAGCTTTACGATAAACTTCATGCCGCCGAAGCACTGTCTGATGACGAGTACCAGGTCACGGTTAAATGGTCGAAAATTCAAGACGAAGGCACCCGCAGCTACCAACGTTGCTACGGCCCTCCCTTCCTGCTGCAGATTTCGGGCTCAGGCCTTGTGGCTCCTTGCGGAATGCTCTTCAATGACCAATACCGCAAGTTCCATATGGGCAATATCGTGAGCGAGCGATTCAAAGACATTTACAACAGTGACCGTTATTGGGAAGTCGTGAACTACTTGGGTTCACCGGAATTCAACGCCCAAACCATGTGCGGAACCTTGTGCCTACAGCACAAAGTGAACGAGTACTTGGACGGAGTTAAGAAGGGCCATTGGGACGTCACGCGCCCCACGGGCGAGACTCCCCAACACTTGAATTTCGTTTAAGAGCCAACATGCGCCGATATGCGGTCATTGGTTCCACCGGGTTCCTGGGTCAGACTTTCTTTCGCAGAGACTGGCCCGGGGTGGACTTAGTCCCCATTGATCGCCAATTGGCTGATCTTACAAAACCGTTTGAAAAGCATTTGGGTGACGTTCTTAAACGCCATCAAGTCGAGGCCGCAATTGTCTGCGCGGCCATGTCGAGCCCGGATGATTGTAAACGCGATCCCGATCTTTCGCATAAAGTGAACGTCAGCGGCATGATTCGCCTGTTTGATCTGTTAAAAAAACTGAAAATTAAACCCGTCTTTTTCTCAACGGATCATGTATTTGATGGCCAAAAAGGCAACTACTCCGAAGAGGACGCCTACAACCCCATCACACTTTACGGTCGTCAAAAGGTCGAGGCCGAAAGTTATCTTCGCCAAAATTTTACCGATTACTTGATTCTTCGCACCAGCAAACAAGTGGCCATGCGAAAAGATAAGAAAAACATCTTGTCGCAAATGACTGAGAAATTGCGCTCTGGCCAACCCATTCGCTGTGCGACCGATCACTCAATTGCGCCGGCCTTTGTTGAAGATATCGCAAGTGTCACACTCTCGGCTCTTAAGGCTGGGCTTAGTGGCATCTACCATATTACACCCGGGCAAACTTTCACTCGTTTTGAGCTGGGCCAAGCTTTGGCCGAAATTCTACAGGCGCCGGCCACACTGGTTGAACCCTGCTCTATCCAGGATTTTCAATTTTTAGAAGTTCGCCCACCCGTTTGCACTTTGAACAATCAAAAGCTGGTGGCATCACTGTCGCCTCGATTCACCGATCTCGCTTCGGGCGTGCGTCGCCTTTAAGGCGAAACGAGAATTACCCAATTCTACATCTGCGTACTTCTTTAGTCTCGACTGGGGCCTTGCCTAGTAGATTCCGAAAATCGAATTTAACTCCGAACTGCCGAACCCTGTCGGACTCTTCACGGACGTCATTATGAATTTATCGGGATTTCGTGATTGGCCCAGGCTTGCATTCAAAATCCTCCTGCCAGGCCACCTCAGACGAGGCCATCCTTGCAGGAGGTGACTTATGAAAGACCTCAACACTCTTTCATATTCGGCATACTGGAAGATTTTTCGAGTCCTATTGTGGACGCAGCTCTGGCTGCTCAAGCTTTTGATCATAATCATCCAATTGTCCAAGCTTCACGGCTAAGGACCAAGGGTTAGGCAAGGCCAAGGACTTTGTCCGCTGGCTTTTAACCTTGGCCTATGTTTGATGGTGGTCTGGCACTTTTAACTAGTGAACACCTCAAGATTTACAAGAGATTCGAAAACCGAAACAAAAGATCAGAAACCGGATGCGGACTCACACCCTTCGGACATCATTTTGAATTTATCGGGATTTCGTAATTGGCCCGGGCTTGCATTCAAAATCCTCCTGCCAGGCCACCTCAGACGAGGCCATCCTTGCAGGAGGTGACTTATGAAAGAACCAAACACTCTTTCATATTCGGAATACTGGAAGATTTTTCGAGTCCTATTGTGGACGCAGCTTTGGCTGCTCAAACTTTTGATCGTGATCATCCAGTTGTCCAAGCTTCAGGGCTAAGGACCAAGGGTTAGGCAAGGCCTAGGACTTTGTCCGCTGGCTTTTAACCTTGGCCTATTCTTGTGGGTGGTCTGGCACTTTTACTGACAAATCATTCATTCGAACTGGGCCCGGGCCCAGTCGTTTCCGAAAGTCGGACAAAGCAATTACTTCTCAGCACCTTGGCGCACCAAAATCCGGTACCACTGATTGTCGGCGAAGACTTCGTAGGGCTGACCGCTCTTAAAAAAATCCTCAAAGCGATTGCCGTCCAAATGTCCTTCTTCTTTGCGCGACACCACGATGTCGGGCCAAATACCCAGGTCGATCGTGTGGTAAAGTGCGAGCCTCATGGTTTCATCAGTCCAAATCACACCGTCATGCAAAAAGAGCATGCCCGTGAGGGGTTTTAGATCAGCCTGGTAATAAGCCGGCGCCAAGTAGGCCGCAAAGATTGAAGTCCGACCCTGCGACGCCTTGGAAATGTCACGATAAAGCTCTGTTAACATTTGGGCGCGATCTTGGTGCGAGAAAACTCCTTTAAAAGGTCCTTCTGCTATTCGCGACGTCAGCCGATAGATCGGTTCATCTCGATAGATGTATCGGTAGTTCCCGATCGCCAAAATCATCAGTATCATCAAAAGAAATCGTGGCGCCCACTTGGTTGAGACTTTGCCCGAACTTTCCAGAGCCCTGGCGGACTCAAGACCTAGAATTTGAAGAGGTATAATCATCCCCAAGGCCGCATTCATCACCATATTGCTACTGAAATAACCAGTGATAAGAGCCGCACCAAAACCAAAGCCCAAAGCCAGACGGACCTCAAAACCCTTCAAGAACTCGGCAGACCATCTTAGTCGACCGATCAAAAAGAACGCGAGCATTGCGATAGGAGCGTAAACCATAAAACCCATGGTCTGTTGGGTTTTCATTCCACTGAAAAGAGTCAACAATACACAGCCGATCAAAAACCAAGAGTCATTTTTGCCAGGAGCCAATCGACCAGCTCGCTTTCTTGTCCACCACAAAACGCCTAACACAACAACAAGACCGCTTCGACTGAGTGCATATCCGAGATGAAGAAATATCTTAGAAACCTTCTTCCATCCGCCAACCCACTCAAAAGCTTTCGTAAACTCAATCACCCGATGAATATTGTCCCGACCGGCCCCTAAAACTAATGAAGCGACCACACCACACCCTAGTAGAAAAACACCAAGAAAAATCAAACGCTGGACCAACGGTGCGCGCGACCTAAAAAAGTACCAAGGAATCACCACGGCAAACAAAAATGTCAGTGGCGGATAACTAAAACAGGTCACACAAATAGCCAAGGCGGAGAAAGCCGCAGCCCAGCTTGAGCGCAACATGAGAAAGCTAATACCGATCACGGTCCCACACATGCCGACGTTGTTGTAGGTCCAACCGGTGATAGAAAAAGGATAAAAACACATGGGGACACAGGCGATAATGGCACTCAAATCCCGACGAAAATGGCGCTGCAAAAACAAGAAACTGGCCCATGCAGCCAATGCGGCCCATGCGAAATAAACGAACCGCGTGAAAAGCACAAACCCTTCGACTCCAAGAGTTCGTTTATACAGTTCGACCAAAGGAGCGATAACCGCCGCCGGCGCACTCTGAACAAACAGATCGGCCTCAAACAATCGCCCTGTTTGCGGAAAAATAAACTCTTGCGCGATAGAGCTACTCTCATCCGTCAGCTCGGCCGCGAAAAATAGCCGTGCAAAGCTGATCAGAATGCAAGCCACACACATGATGGTGACGGCCTTGCGACGGAAAAGATCCTCTCCACCGCTCACTTTTCCACTCCCGCTCTCCTTATCAAAAAAGCCTTATCGGTCCGGGCCACAACGACCGAATTCGATTCATTCAAGCAGTTCTTCTCCAGTGCGTATTGTAGGGGATTTTCCACTTCTGGAAGATAGGGAGGAGTCAAAACCAAGTAATAATACAAAGGCGAAGAAAGCGCCGACTCGCTGGATCCGACTCGATACATCTTGAGAAGGCCCTGACCGTCAAGGCCTTTACAACTTTCATTCGCTTCAATAAACCAGGATAAATTGACCCTCGCCCCGGTCGTAACGGCGCTAATCGAAGGTTCAAAATTAGTCACCAAGTCGGCCCCCGCTGGCACTTTTGCCAGAAGTTCTACAAAATCAAAATTCTCTTTTCTGTTGTGGGACTGCGCCGAGCGAAATTGAACCATAACCAACGCCACGACGACAAAGGGAATTACTCCCCGACCCTTGGGCCAGTAGAGCTCCATCGCGGCTTGAATGACTAAAAAAACAGATACATAAAAGCAGAGTCTTGCCCCTAGCAGAAAATCAATAAACGCATGGTCCCTCAGTCCAAGATTTAAAAGCGCATTGCCCGTCACCGGTACCATCAAAAACAGGACCAAACTCACCATCCAAAACAAATAGAGAGGAACAATAATGGACGGATCCCATCTTTTTCTGAACCGTATGGTAAGGATCGCCACTAAAAGAAAAATCCAAGGTAGAGTTTTGCCAAAATTCCTTTTGAGGACACCATTCGTCTCCTCAAGAAGATCACTTAGACTCAAACGCTCAGACATGCCAAAGAAATTTAGACCACGCTTTTGAAAAAACTGGACCGCATCCACAGGATCCACGTTTCCCGAGATTCGGGCCATTCGGGAGTATTGAAGATCCTCCTTCATAAGTTCCGAATATCCATAGTGAACAACAGCACCATACTGAACGCCTCGAACCATTAAAATGGGGAGCGCCAAGATGATGGTTAACTTCCAAAATTCGCCAAACCCCGACCGACCTCGTCTTAACCATCGCACCAGACAGCAAAAACCGACAACCGCCGCAAAATAAACGGCCAAATTAGTTTCAAGTCCGGCGTTGATCACGCCGACGACAAACAACGCGCCCATCCATCCACGCGAAATGGGACGCCCTTGGAGCAGACGAACGGATAAAACCGTCATCACCGAAAAAGACAGCAAACAAACGGCCAGAAACAGATTCAAACTGGCCGCCAAAAGGCCTTGCGGAACGATGAGCATAGAAGCCAGTGCGACCGAGGCCACACGACGATCCAAAAGGTCGCTCAATTCGTGCCAGACCAAGAAGGCGGCCCCGAGCGATACCAGTAAGGCCGCGACCACCAGAGCCCAAGGTCCCACCTTCGGCAAAAGGTATTGAACCGCTCCCGCCAAAAAATGCAGCACATCCAGATTCCGAAAGTACAACAGCGGATGCTCTATAGAGCTCGGCGAAGTCGACCAGTCGCGAATAAACAAGAAACGCCAATCGGGCCCCGCCATAAAGTTCTTAAAGAAAAGTAACCCCTCGTAACGAAAGGCCGCAAAAAAATCACTCTCAGGTCCAAGGGTGAAGACCTTGTTAAAAAACTGGCCAATCAGAAGCGCACTCGCAAGAAAGAATGGGGCGTTTCGCATCACTTCCGCACTAGTTTTGAAAACAGAACGAGGACCAAGAAAAGTCCCGGAATCCAAAACAATAAAATCACGTAGGACCACTTAGGCGGCGCCTTCACTGTCAGCAGTCCCGACGGACTTGTCAGTTCCGCTGTGATGAGGCCCGTTTCAGGATCTTTATCAGCAAGCAGTCCGGTCGATAACACCGTCAATTGATCCATCAAAACCGGCACCACAAATCGATCACCGATTTCTCCCTGAAACTGAACCTGCATTTCGCGGCCATTCACCTTCTTGATTGCCATGCCCGGCCCGTCGCCAATGGGGGCTGGTGAAAAGGACCTCGCCTCTTCATCTTCGACCAGCCCCTGCTTAAAGCTGGACTTTATCTTTTCTTGGGCGGTCTCCCAAAGTTTCGGTTTCGAAAAGAGTCGAAAGAACTCGGCCGTCACATAGAGCGGCGACCAGACCGAGAGCTCATCACTACGGAATTCACCCAGACACGACATGGGATCTTTCATCGGCATTTTATGACAAGACAAAAACCGCATGCCCATAAAGTTAAAAACTTTCTGGCTGATTTCTAAGAATTCCACCGCTTGGTGGCCCGCGATCGGACCTAACATGCCGTGTGGATAAAATTCAGTCTCCTTTGGTGCATGAAAGGATCCACGATCAATTAGCGGTTCGCTAAAAATTTGGCGAATGGGTTTGGTCGCCATCGACAGATCCACCACCAGACCCAGTAAAACTCCAGCAAGCAAACAGGGCTTCCAACCGTAGCGATTTCGAAAGGCTCCAACCGCCACAGTGACAGCCATCAAGTAGACTGTTACTGACGACAAAAAATACCTAAAATCATGGGTGTGCATGACATAGCTCAACCAAATGCTTGCAAAGATTGCGGCCAAAAGAATGCCGACTCCATTCTTACGCCAGCTCTTGGTCACATGTAGGTAAAGAAAACCCAAGAGTCCAGGCACCCAAAGCACTTCCGGATGCGATTCTCCTCGAATCGAAACCACCGTAAAAACCACGGCGTAGAGTGGAAAAAAGAGCTTAAGCCGCTCGGGCCAGTTTTTCATCAATGTAATTACATCCTCGAACGACAAAATACATAAAGGACAAATGAACAAATAAGGTTAAACAGTGGGCATTTCGCACAAACGACAAAAAGGGAATCACCTTCGCCAAACTACGCATCAAAAGTGCATCTTGTCCAAACGACATGAGATAAAAGAAGGTAAAAATATTTAGCCAAACCCAGTCCTCTTTGGACTTCACTAACCCAAGACCTAAAAATCCAAGGACAAGCGGAAGTAAGCCTATATAAAAATAGGCTTCGCTTGGATCCCCGTAATGGAGTTCTTTGTTGCTACTAAGCTGCTTATTTCCCCAAGGGCTAAACATCTGGATGTAATCCCAAAATCGGGTGCCAGCTCCCGTGATTCGAATTCGGTCCTGACTCATTTCCAGCCCCTCACCGCGCTGATCGGCCTCGATAACCCGCCTGGCATCGAACTTATAAAATTCAGGGATAGACGTCGGCATCAACCGAATGGGAAATTTTAGATTCTTAGTTTCCATAAGAGTCATCAAATTGATCCCCGACATCAGAACAAGTGGAAGAATTAAGAGAGCCAGAAGATGAGGCTTGCGAAACAAAGACCACACGGAAGAAAGATCCACTCGATTGATCCAAGAAAAAGCCAGATAGCTAAATACAAAAATACCTGTCATCACAAAGAAGTAGGACTGAAATGCCGATCCGATCAAAGTGCCAAGCAAAAGGCACGAACGCCAAGTCGGCTTCCCATAAATGAATCGGTCACGCACTATCATCGCAATGAAGGGAATCCATAAGAACTGATTCAAAATTCCATCTTGTCGAAATGGGGTGATAAACGCCGAACCCATCAGCAAGACAGCAAAGACCAACACTCGAATCCAGGCACGAGTTGCGTACTTACGAAGGAAAATAAAAATTCCCCAACACTGGATCAGGCCTAACAAATAGTGAAACCAGTTAAAGGCAATCTCGGCGGATGGGCTCAATTTCCAGAGCACCACTCCAATAAATGATTGGATCGGGTCCCAAAACCGCATTTGTGACGCCATTGGAACAAAAGGCTCCCCAAAACGCGTGAAGAAATTAAAAATAGGGATGTGCCCGTTGGCAAGATCAGAAAAATACCACTGAAAGGTCGGAAAATTCCAAATCTGATTGTCGTGACTAAGCGTGGTCTTCCCCAAGAGCAATGAGGAAAACCAAACCATTTGGAAGAGTTGAAGAGCAATCAACCCGAAGACTTCTACCGACCGCTCTCGATTCTCTAGCCCAAGTTTCACTAGCTCTGATAAAACTCGCGGATCGACTCGATAACGAAGTCAACCTGCTCATTTTGCAGATATTGGTTGATGGGTAATGATAAAATGCGCTCAGATTGAGTCTCAGTTACAGGCAAATCGCCCTTCTTGTAGCCAAGCTCCTTCGCACATCTTTGCATGTGAATCGGAATTGGATAGTGAATTTTGGTCTCAATCCCACGCTCTGACAAAAACGCCTGAAGGCCATTGCGCTTGTCACATTGAACGACAAACACGTGATAGGTGTGAAATTCATCGTCCCGTTCGATTGGGCACTTCACCACATCGGCAAGACCCGCGACATAGCGCTTGGCCAATTCACGACGACGCTCGATCACCTGAGGAAATCGAGTCAATCGGGTTTTCAAGACAGCCGCTTGAACCGTGTCCAGACGCGAGTTGTATCCCCAAAAATCAATTTCGTCGCGGTTGCGCATACCGTGGTTGCGCCACATTTTCACTTTACTCGCGAGTTCCACATCATTCGTTGTGATAATCCCCGCATCCCCGACAGCATTCAGGTTCTTCAAAGGATGTAGACTAAAGGACGCCAACTCACCGCCAGCACCCGCCTTTATACCACCTACGACCGCACCTACAGCTTGGGCGGCATCTTCTAAAACCGGGATTCCGTGCTTCTTCGCAATCTCTAAAATTTCAGGCATCCGCGCACATCGACCCGTCAAATGCACGGGCATAATACATTTGGTCTTTTTGGTGATCGCTTTTTCCAAAAGCTTTGGATCCATGTTCTGATCTTCGTCCACATCGACAAAGACAGGTGTGGCACCGATCAAAGCAATGCTCGAAGCCGAGGAGATCCAAGAGTTTGATGTCGTAATGACCTCATCCCCTGGACCCACCCCAAAAATACGAAGCGAAATAATCAACGAGTCCGTGCCGTTGGCCACACTGACCGCATGCTTGACCCCACAAAGCTTGGCGAATTCATCTTCAAACTCGCCGACCTCTTTACCAAGAATAAAATCGCCACGGGCCATAACCGCCTCAATGGCGGCCATGGTCTCCTCACGAGACTCTTTAAACTGCTGGGGAAAATTGACGTACGGAACTCGATGCTGACTCATAAGATAACCTCTAATTAGTGCTTCTTATCAGAGAAATACTCTTGCACCTTTTGAATGCAGAAGTCTTGCTCTTCACGGCTTAAGTGTTGATCCACCGGTAAGCTGACAATGCGCTTAGCTTGACGATCCGTCACAGGGAAGTCACCGGGCTTGTAACCCAAATGCTTCAGTCCTTCTTGTTGGTACAAGGGGATTGGATAGTGAACTTTCGCTTCGATGCCGGCCGCGATGAGCGACTTCAATAGAGGCTCACGATGTTTCTCCTCGACTTCAAACATATAGAGGTGAAAACACTGCTTCACGTGCTCACGGCGAGGCGCCAATTGCACAAAGCCATCCATTTTCTTGAAAGCTGCATCGTAATAAGCGGCGTTTTCACGGCGCTTACGAGTGATCTCCTCCGTCTGGGGAATCAACCAGTTACCCACAATCGCTTGGATTGAATCCAGGCGAGAATTGTAGCCAAAGATCTCAATCTCATCGCGATTTTTGAGACCATGGTTTCGCAGCAAGCGAAGCTTACGATCCATTTCAGGGTCGTTAGTGACGATCACGCCGCCATCGGACCAAACGTTCAGGTTCTTCAAAGGATGAAGGCTAAAACCGCCGGCCGCGCCGAAAGTTCCGCAGTTCGTGCCTTTGTAATTGCAAAGAATCGACTGACAAGCATCTTCCACTACGGGAATCCCGTACTTTTTAGACACGTACATAACCTGGTCCATTTCAACGGGCTCTCCGGTGAAGTGAACGGGCATGATCGCCTTTGTTTTCTTAGTGATCGCTTTTTCCAAAAGCTCAGCGTCCATTACATAATAAGGAGTTGCATCGATAAACTTGCAAGTGGCGCCGATCTCATTGATCGCACCGGCGGTCGCAATAAAAGTATTGGCGGCCGTGATGACTTCATCACCATGACCCACACCCAAAGCTTTAAGCGGCAATTTCAAAGCGTCAGTCCCGCTGGCAACACCAATCGCAAACTTGGTTCCGATCAATTTTGCAAACTTACCCTCAAACTCAGCCACCTGGGGGCCAAGGGTGAATTCACCGGTTTTTAGAAGCTCACGGATCCCTTCGAAAATAGGTTCCGGATTGGCAAATTGTTGTTGCAGATAGCTGTATCGTACTTTCATTACGCGTTCTCCAGGTTAAGTTCTTTCATTCGTTTAATATTGTAATACATAGGATTGTTGACGGGATCCTTCATCTTGCCGGCCTTATAGGCGTCAACAAGTGAGCGGATCGCATCTTCAATGGTGTACTCAGGTTTAAACCCGACTTCACGGGCCACTTTGTCTGAGTTCACATGGTAAGAACGATGGTCGTGCGTCGGCTCAATTACCAACTCCACAGCAGGATCGTTGACTACCCGCTTGGCCATCTCGGCGATATCACCGACGGATCGATTTTCAAAACCGACGTTGAAGATCTTGCGATGGATTTGCTCTTTTGGCGCCATCAAGAAGTGGGCGTAGGCTCGAATCATATCGCGAACGTTCAAGTTCGGGCGAAGCTGGCCACCACCATGAACGGTGATTTTCTTCTTAGCCAAAGCCGAAATCGTTAAAATATTCACAGTTAAATCCAGGCGCAGACGAGGGGCATATCCACAAACAGTCGCCGGGCGAATGACCGACCACTCCACATTTCCCATGTCTTCTTTTTTAAGGTCCTCTTCACACATCCATTTGAACTTAGAATAATCCGTCAGAGGTTCACATTTAGCGTCTTCGGTCACATCAGGAGTGTCTTTGACGCCATAAACGCTTGAGCTTGAAGCGTAGATAAAGCGCTTCACACCACAGCTCTTCACAGTCTTCATAATGTCAGCAAAGCAATCGTAGTTGATGCTCTTGCCTAAGTTCGGCTGCATCTCGAAGCTTGGATCGTTGGAAATACAGGCCAAATGTAAAACCGCGTCCTGGCCTTCGAAAGCCTTCTTCAAATCGGCGGGATTTCGAATGTCGCCTTTGACCTTTTTGACCTTCGACTTATCCTTGAGATCCGGATAAATGTCGTCGCCATACCAAAAGGTGTCTAAAACGGTGACTTCGTATCCCTTATCTACCAAGAAAGGGACCAAAGCACTACCTACATAACCGCCACCGCCGGTGATTGCCACCTTTGGAAATTTCACGTCCGCCAAGCTTTCCTCCTCTGATTAAACTTGCTTCTCGTTACCTAAATATTTGAACCAATCTTTTGTTGCTTCAGCAATGGTGTCAGGGTTCCACAAGGGGGCATCCTTCCACCGGGCCATCTCTTCGCGCATCACGCCGACACCTTCGGCAAAACTGACCTTGGCCTTCCAACCCAGTAAGCGCTCGATTTTTCGAACATCGGCAAAGGTCACATCGGGCTCACCTGGTCGCTTCGGAATATGAACCACATCTTTTACGCCCAAAAGCTTGACCAATTCATTCACGCTATAGGTCCCGCCGCTGCCCACATTCATCACTTCGCCGACCAAGTCGGACTCAGCCGAGCGAACCAATGAATCCACGGCATCTGTTACGAATGTAAAATCCCGAGTTTGTGTGCCATCACCAACTACTGTCAGTGGCTTGCCGTGGGCCATTTGCGACAAGAACACGCCAAATACAGCGCCATACGTGCCAGAAGTTCGTGCGCGTGGACCATACACGTTAAAGAATCGAACTGAAACCGCTGGCAACTTGTAGGTTTGCGCCCAGTGACGAACATACCACTCGCCCAAATATTTGGTCAGAGCGTAGGGGTACATGGGACGAATTTCGGCGGTCTCTGGCGTTGGGACTTCGTCAGGAATTCCGTAACAAGAACTTGAAGCCGTATAGACAAATCGTTTGACGCCCGCATGGCGTGCGCTTTCCAATACCGCAACAGTTCCGTCCACGTTAGACCGATGATACTCAAAAGGCTCAACAATAGAGGGCACGATGTCCGCACGAGCCGCCAGGTGAAACACCCAATCGATTTCAGAAAAGTATTTCTCAATATCTTCACGCCGGCCGATATCCGCTTTTACAAATTTGAAATTCGGATTGTCCTGCAGATGTTTAAGATTGCTTTCGCGACCCACCGACAAGTTGTCCAAAGCCACAACCTGGTGACCATCTTTGAGTAAACGCTCCACCAAGTGGCTACCGACAAAACCAGCTCCGCCGGTAACAAGGGCACGAATTTGAGCCATCCCGAGACCTCTTTAATATGGATTTAAGAAAAAGCTTTTGCCAGTGATACTGAATACTTCATCGCTTGACAATCAATACCGCTTCCTATTTTCTACGCTTTATGCAAAAAGATCCGCGCTTCCTGAATAAGACTTTTAGTCAAGAGTCCATAAAGAGCTATCTTACGGATTACGCCAGCAGCCTGAATGAAGCGTTACAGCATGTTCCCTCCGAAGCCATTGACGCCGCTTGCCAAATGCTGATGCAGGCCCGCCTTGAAGGTGGCCGCATCTTCGTCGCTGGAAACGGTGGGTCAGCCGCCATCTCCGAGCATTTGAGCTGCGATTGGCAAAAGGGCGTGCACGTACACGGCCAAGGCAATATGAAGGTGCATTGTTTGACCTCGAATTCAGCGCTCTTAACCGCTATATCCAATGATTACGGTTATGATAAGTCCTTCGCGTTCCAACTGGAGCTCGCAGATCTTGAAAAGCGTGACCTTGTACTGCTTATTTCTTCATCAGGCAATAGTGAGAACATTATGCAGGCTCTTCGTTTTGCTAAGGAAAAAGGCTGCAAAGTAATTGGTCTCAGTGGCTTTTCTGGGGGAAAATTGAATAAAGAATCCGATGTCTCTCTACATATCCCTTTTGAAAATTATGGCTTGGTTGAAGATGCCCATCAGGTGATAATGCATGTTTTGGCGCAATTTCACGACCTTAGCTTTCGAAAGAGGATCTAAACAACATGGCAAAATTTGATATTTCTGTGGTGATGCCCGCTTTGAATGAACAGGCAAACTTGGAGCGAGCGGTCATAGAGACTGTTCAATCGTTCGAAAAATTGGGCATCGGTGGGGAAATCGTACTTATAAATGACGGCAGTCAGGATGAGACCGGTGCGATCGCCGACCGTCTTGCCAAGATCTATCCGTTTATCCACGTGATTCATCATGCGAAGCCCAACGGCATTGGTGGAAGCTTTTGGGAAGGCGCCCATCAAGCCCAAGGCGATGTGGTCACCATGCTACCCGGCGATGGCGAAAACGATCCGATTGAGATTCTCCGCTACCTCCCGCTGATGAAGCAGGTCGATATCGTTGTACCCTTTGTCTACAATTTGGAAGTTCGTGGCCGCAGCCGCAGGTGGGTTTCAAGGCTTTATAAAGCCATCATTAACCTGTCTTTTGGTATGCTCCTCAACTATATGAACGGCACCGTGATGTACCGCAGGTCTGTACTAACCAGCCTGACTTTGAAGGCACGCGGATTTTTCTACCAAACTGAGCTTCTGATCAAAGCCATTCGCATGGGATATCTTTACGCTGAAGTCCCCTACGCGCTTGGCACGCGAAGCACCGGCAAGTCCAAAGCTCTAACGTTGAAATCGTTTTTTCGTTTGAGCCGCGACTATCTGCGCACGGTTTATCAAGTTTATGTTTCTGAGCGGCGAACCCGTTATGAGATTCCACCGGCTACGGCGACCAATGAGCGTCGTGTGCAGTTGCAAATGACCACCAGTACTGCGAGGGATTTGAGCATATGAGCTCCACGTTCGACCTAAAAGATTTGTATTACAAAATGTTACGTATCCGCCGAGCGGAAGAAGAAATCGCCAAACGCTACAGCGAGCAACAGATGCGCTGTCCGGTGCACTTGAGCATTGGCCAAGAAGCTGCGGCCGTGGGTGTTGCAGCCTGCCTTAAGCCAGATGATTTGGTCGTCAGCACCCATCGTGCTCATGCCCATTACTTGGCCAAAGGTGGTCGTCTCACTGGTTTGATTTGTGAACTTTATGGCAAAGCCGATGGCTGCGCCAAAGGTCAGGGCGGATCCATGCACTTAGTCGATTGGAGCTGCGGGTTTGCCGCCTCCACTTCGATCGTCGGGGGCACCATTCCGGTTGGAGTCGGTCTCGCATTCGCGGCCCATATTCAAAAGAAACCACAGGTCACTGTGGTTTGCATTGGTGATGCGGCGATTGAAGAAGGCGTTTTTCATGAGTCCGCCAACTTCGCCTCATTACATAAATTGCCTGTCTTGTTTGTTAGCGAAAACAACCTGTATTCTTGCTACACACATTTGCGGGACCGCCAACCCAAGCGCGCCATCACCGAGGTCGCCCGTGGCCACGGCATGCGCCATATGACTTTGGATGGCAACGACGTTAATGCGATCACCGCGGAAGCCGCCCCCATGATTGAGAGTGTACGAAAAGGCGAAGGCCCGGCTTTCTTAGAGCTTGAGACCTATCGCCACCTTGAGCACTGTGGCCCGAACAACGATGACCATTTGGACTATCGTCATCCAGAAGAAATCAAGCAGTGGAAGGACCAAGATCCACTCGAGATCGCCACGGCTCAATTGAAGGCCAAAAATATTTGGACGACCGCGCTTGCGGATGAACTTGAGCAAAAGGTCAAAAAGGAAGTGATGGAGGCCTTCGACTACGCGTTGAATGCGCCTTTCCCCGAGCGAAAAGAATTGGGAGCTTACATTTATGCGAGTCATTAGTTTTGCAGAGGCCCTGCGCGAAGGGACCGATCAGCTACTCACTGCGGATTCTTCCGTTTACCTCATTGGCGAAGGTGTTCCCGATCCTAAATGCATTTTTGGAACCACCGCCAAGCTTAAAGAAAAACATCCAAACCGCGTGTTCGACATGCCGATTGCCGAAAATGGTCTAACCGGTGTGGCCATTGGTTCAAGCCTTAACGGCATGAAGCCTATTATGGTTCACCAGCGCATGGATTTCACTCTCTATGCCATGGACCAAATCATCAACAATGCAGCCAAATGGTACAGCATGTTTGGTGGGCAAAAATCCGTGCCGATGGTGGTTCGCATGATCATCGGCCGCGGCTGGGGTCAAGGCAATCAACACTCACAAAATCTAGAGGCTCTGTACGCTCATATTCCAGGCTTAAAAGTCGTGATGCCGGGAAGTGCCTATGCGGCCAAAGGTATGTTAATTGCCGCCGTTAAAGATCCAAACCCCGTGATATTTATTGAGCACCGCTGGCTGCATAACACGACTTCAGATGTTCCTGAAGAGATGTACGAAGTGCCGATCGGCAAAGCCCGTGTCGCCCGTGAAGGCAAAGATCTCACGATCGTCACTTGGGGCTACATGACTCTTGAAGTGATGAAGGCCTGTGAATATCTTGAAAAGCAAGGGCTCTCACCTGAAGTGCTCGACATGCAAACACTTCGACCAATGGACCTAGCTTCAGTTAAAAAATCTGTCAAAAAGACTGGTCGACTTCTTGTTGCCACCGATGCTTGGCGATTTGGCTCACTGGCCAGCGAGGTCATCACCACTGTGGTCGAAGACTTTGAGATTGATCTTAAGTCCAAACCTCAGCGCCTAACCTACCCAGACTTCCCGTCCCCCTCCACGCACGGACTGACCAAGTTTTACTACAATGGTCCCACCGAAGTCGTCGAGGCCGTGGGCCGTGTGATGGGCAAGGATTATGACACCACTGAGGTTCTAGCCTACCAGACCAAACGAACGCACGACGTACCCGACCAAAACTTCAAGGGACCGTTTTAGGTATGACTCTCAACGCGATCATCTGGGCAACACTGGCATTTTGTTTCTTTTTTGTCCTACAGATGATCGTAGCGCGGATCACCCGCCCTAAGAGTGAAGATAAATTTATTTTCTTGCATTATGTCATTGCTCCATTTGGGCTTTTTTCAGCAGCCCTCGTCACAATTCTGGCACTAGGTATTGAGGCTCCAATCTATGAACTCATTTGCGCCTATTGTTTGTACTTTGTGATTTCATCGGGATGGGTGGCCTCCTACCCGGCCCTCTATGCCTCTTGCCCCACTTTGATTATCAGTTACATCATCGATCATGAAAAAAACGGCGTCGCCCCTTTGGAATTTCAAAGGTGGATGAAGCTTAAGCAAAATTCCGAGGACCGGATCCACGACGCCCTTCAGGGTGGCCTTATAGGAACAGAGGGGGCGACCATCTACCTAAAACCGGTGGGCCGACTCTTGTATTTCTTTTTCAGTGCCTATAAAGCGGTGCTCGGCCTCAAAAGAGAAACACTATGACCGGCCAGCTGATGTTCCTCACTTATTGCCTGGTTCTGGTTCCTCTTGTCGTGATCTTTTGGCAGGCACTTCTAAATAGAATATTAAAAGGTCAAAGCGCGCAAAAATTAACCATGGCTTCCATGGTCCTTGGGTATCCCCTGTATTTTGCGATGGTCGAGGTTCCATTTTTTGAACACGAATCGACTGTCGCCTTATATGCCTTTCTTTTTTTACTCTACTCGTTTGGAGCCTACACCTATTTTCATGTTTTCAATATGAGTGAAACTTCCCGTCGAATCCGAATGATTGTCAGAATCGGCAGGACTCCTGGTTGCACTCTTGATTCCCTAAAAGATCTGTACCACGCAGAAGAGATGATCAATGTTCGACTCGACCGACTCGTTGCCCTTGGACAAATTGAGAAAAGAGACGGCCGATTTTATCCACGAGGCAAACTTTTCTCTCGAACTGCCGCAGTACTTTATGGAGTTGGTACCGCCGTAGCGCGACCTTGGCCCGAACTTCGCGTCTATAAAGAGGAAAATCGTAGTGGGACTTCGGCTTAGCGCCCTCCCACACTGGTTAGATAATCTAAAGAAAACGAATGAGATTTCGTTCGTTGCCGCCCAATTGCGCTCACTTTCGGATTGGATTACCGAAACAACGGCCATCCGACACCGAATTGTGTGGGCCATCTTTGGGCTTTATACCTGTGGCGTGATTGGAGTTCACCTCCACTTTCTTTACCATAGCCAACCCTTTCTGCCCTCCATCATAGTGGAGCAAATTCTTGAAGAAAATGGCGCCCGCAATTTTGTCGAACGTGGATTTTGGAAAAATGGCTTTCTAGTAGATTATTCTTCCTCTCCAAACGACGAAGATCACCCCTATCTTTACACACATATGCCGTCGGGACCCACCGTCTTGCTGGGCGCTCTTAAGAAGATGGGCGCTTCAATTCTCGTCTCTCGAACGATTTACGCGATGATTAGTGTTGCGGGCTTGATTTTTCTTTTTTCTTTGATTTATCAAATTTCGGGAAGCCTCGAGATAGCCCTCCTTGCCTATGTTATGGCCACTCTGAGCTGGGAAGGAAATCTGAAGTTCAGCGATCACTACGTGCACTCATTCGGGTATTTGGCCTACTTTGGTTCCCTATATTTCTTTTTTAAATATTTGAATGGTTCTCAGCATAAAAAATATCTCTGGGCTTATATTGCCGTTCTCTCTCTGAGCTTTCTCACTAGTTTCTTAAGCTGTATCCCTCTAGTTGTGGCATTGATCGGAATTCACTTTTTATGCTTTCACGGCAACAAAGCATCCAAAAAACTTCTAAAAATCGGACTTTCCGTGTGTGCTTTTTGGGCGATTATTCTTTTTGGACGCAACTGCCTTGTCTTTGGTCCATCGGTGGCCTTTAAGGATTTTCTCTATACATTATCGAATAGAATTATTGCCTGGCCCGCGAAGGATGATCTCGTTGAGTTTTTCGCCGCCAACAAAATCGTCCTCTGGGGTGTTGGGAAGCTTCAGTCGGAGCACCTAAACAATTGGCTTCAGAGCGCAATTTTGGATCCCATGAAAGACAACAAAATTGTCTTTATCCTTATTGGACTTTTTTTGCTCTCAGTAAAATACCGGCCCCCTGGACTTATTCGCTCAATAGGAGCGCTCGCTGTGATCTTCTTGGCCACCTATGCTTGGCACGTTATATTCTATGCTCAGGGCACTAACTACATGTTTCCTCCCACGTTTCGAATGTTTGCCATTGGGGCCTATTCGGCTGCCTTTGTGCTATTGGCCGTGATGTTTTCCTATATCCTAAAGCTAGCCAAGAAAGGCGATGCAAATTTCGGGTCAACAGGCCTGTTGGCTACTGGACTGTTGATCGTTTGCACCTCCATTCTCGTACCGAATTATGTTTCGGCTGTTCACAAAGAGCGGAAGAAGCTTTGGTCCATGATTGCAAAAAAATATGAGCCGGGCGAGCTCGATACTTATTCGCGACTGGCCAATCTTCCCCCTGGCACTATTCTTACCAATATTGATGCGCTCGTCGTCAATTTCTTCACCAAAAACCTCACCTTTGGTGGCTGCACGAACGATGCAATCGAGCAAAAGGACGTACGCCTTTGCCCATCCAGCTTTGTGGGTGAGTTCTCAAAGTCAAATGCGACTCCTCAATTTCTGTTTCTCGATCGACTTTTCGTGCCCGGCTATCAGACTTGCCGCGATGACTGCCTGACTGTGCTGTTCGACCGAGTCCGAAGTCGATATCAAGTCATCGACGAATCTCCTGGTCGCTGGATTCTAGTAAAGTTAGATTAAAATCCAGATGATGAATCCTAAGAGCAGAAAGTGTTCGAAGCTGATCACTCTGTTTAAACTTTTCGGCAATCGATGGCTACCGCCGCTCACTATGGCTCTTGCGGTCTTTTTTCTCTCGCTACCCACGCTCCTTGGCAAAACGGAGTTCTCGCACAACGATATCGTATACAACTACTGGCCCTTTAGGGTTTGGTTCCATGCCCAAGTTCAAACAGGCACATTCCCACTTTGGGATCCCTTCACTGGCTTAGGTCGCCTCGCGGAGCAATGGACAACTGTTCCAGTTGATGCTTTGTCCCTCATCCAGATTTGGATTCCGACGCTGCCAATTCGATATGCTTTAGGGCTTCAGTACGGCTTGATCTTTTTCGTTGGGTTTTGGACGTTCAAGCTGGTGTTTCGCAGTAGCCACTATGCGGCGCTTGGCACAATTATGTTTCTTCTGGCTCCGGTTACCGCATACTGGCTCCCCTACTACTTTCACTTTTGGTCGATATTGACCTATGCAGTTCTTAGCCTTGGGATCTATCGATATCATCAGACTGACGATATTTGGCACCTAACTGTCGGCGGTCTTTGCGCCACGGTTCTCTTTCTTGGAGGAAAAACTGAACTGCATTTCTACTCGTTTGCCGTTTTGGGAATAGCATGTGCATTAACCCTTTTGTTTTCTCCAGGCCATTGGATCCAGAGGGTAAGGCGATTTTTGCTTTGTAGTTTGGCTCTTTTAGTACCGGTGCTTGTGAACGCTTGGTACCTCAACTGGATCTCCTATGTTGGCGCAGCCTCCATTCGATCTCAGAACGGCCCTATCGTTTGGCTAGATTTTCTTAGGTCGGTGGGCGCTCTTTTTAAAGATCCCACAACCATAGCCCTCACTTTAGCCGGCATGGGATTATACTTTAGAAGAATCAGCAGACCAACACTAGCACTGGCTTTGCTCGTCGCCTCAGCTTCTTCAATCATTAATCTTTGGCACAACGATCGGTTGATCGGATTTGTTTTAGGCATTGTCTTATTCACCTCATTACCCAAAAGAAAGTTGAACCTGCGGGCCATCGCCATCCCTATCATTTTACTCCTATATTACTGGGGCCGACCTAGCCCTGGCGACGTCGACGAGCTCAAAATCATGAATGCCGTAGGCCACTTTCAGGCAGAATTGATCACCCTATTAGGAGTTTCCGGTGCGATTTATTGCGCCAGATCTCCAAAGCATCTCTGGCTAACACTGACCGCTGTCACATTTTTTCTTTGCCGGGGATTTGGGCTCGTTTTTCTCAATCATTTTGCGGGCATTTTGTGGTTGCCGGCGAGGGACAATTTTCTCTTTGATTTGGTTTTAGCAGTATGGAGCGCCTACGGAACAAAGTTGCTCATCGCTCTTGCCATTCAAAAGCTGAGAACGAAACACGTAGTTCTCAAACGCCATACCGCTTCAGGTGTGTCCCTAATTTTTGTATTAGGAGTCTTAATTCTTACCAATCCGCGATTTAGACCCGAAAAGTCGCCTTCACCGTTGCTCTCAAATCAAATCCAAAACTCCCTTGAAAGCTGGACTGAAGCATTTAAATCAGAGACCACAGAGCCTGTTCGAATTCTTAGTTTCTTTCATACCTACGGCCGATTCGTTAATGTAGCCGACATAAGAGAATATCAAAGTCTGTTGTCTAGTCGTTATGCTACGTACTCGATCGCAGCTCGACTTGGAATCCCCATTGACGCCGTTCATGATTTGGGCGCCACAACAGCGGAGCTTTCGCCGCGATTCCTTGGATTGACCAGGAAGCAAAGAAAATTTGACGATTTCGGACTTAGCTATCCTAAGAGCGATCCCAACTTCTATTTCTTTTACCTCGTGAATGCTGTGCCACCATTGGATTGTAATCATTTGCGACTTATGGGCGTGAACTTCATCGAAACGGGCAAAGGCAAATATCAACAACCCAATTCTTTTTTTCTAAATCGACTCTTTTCAACTTTGCAAGATGACGTTGAGTACTTGTCTCCTGAGGTCATCGAAGCCGTCCAAAATTGCCACATGGAAACTGTCTCGGTTGCAGATCGAACCTTTTGGAAGATAGCAGGTGCAATGCCTAGGGCTTTCTTTCTCCCTCGCACCAATGCTAGCGATTTGAAGTATGAGTCTTTCAAAGGACTACAACTGAGTGATGGGACCCTCAAGCTCTCTGGAGTCACCCCGATGACTTGGCAGCCCAGTAAGATATTAGAATATCAACCAAACCACGTGATCCTGGAAATTCAGAACAAAGAACCAGGCACATTTGTTTTGACTGATTTGTACGAACCCCTGTGGACACTTGAAGTAGATGGCGAACCTACCAAAATCCAATCTGTCTTCTCACTGTTTCGAGGTGTCGAATTGAGCGCTGGATCACACCGGCTGGAGTTTAGAATTCACTATCCACGGCCTTGGGTACCGATTCTTGGACTTTTTATGGGAGTCCTTGTTCTCGCCATTCTTGTCAGGACCAGTAGAAGAGCCACAACCAAAGTTTAAAGTGGGGCGCCGCCATTTATTGGAACGGCCACGCCGTTTATGTATTCGGTCTTAGGATTGAGCAGCAGCTCAACCATTGGCACCACATCAGTCACTCTGCCCAGTCGCCCCATCGGGTGCTGATGAGCCGCGAGTTCAACGATTTTTTCATTCACTTTTTCCAAAAACGGAGTCGCCATCATGGAAGGGCTCACCCCATTGAAAAATACGTTTTTAGGGCCATACTCACTGGCCAAGCTCTTCGTTAAACCCCAAAGCGCGTGTTTGGCTGCAGAGTAGGAACTCAAATAGGGGCCAGTCGAAGAGTGAACCACATTGGAAAGCAACAGGACTGTTCGACCAAACTTCTCACGCAACATTGCAGGAAGAAGCACATTGAGCATGCTCACGAAAGACTTCACCTGCACTTGCCACTCTCGATCAAAATCTTCATCGCGCAAAGATTTGAACTGTGAATAGTTCAATCTAGGAGCTGCCAGATGAACAAAGCTTAGAGGAGGTCCCTGCACGGCTGCTAAGTTCATGCAAAGCTTGTCAACCCCGTCAGGGGATCCAAGGTCTCCTTGAATAGGAACTAATTTGGCCGATAGTTCGCTTTTCAATCGAAGAAGGGCATCACCATTGGAGTTATAGTGAGCATAAATGGTCGAGTATGCCAGTGAGTTTCGCTTAATCAGCTCAATCCCTATGGCCGATGAGGCGCCCGAGACGAACAGGCTACTCTCCGTCATGCCTGCCCCGTCTTTGATTTGAGAAGCCCTACCATTTCGCCGACATTTTTTAAATCAACAATTTCAGAGATCGCGAACTTGACTCCAAATTCTTTTTCAACAGCTACAATGAGAAGCATATGATTCAACGAATCCCACTCTTCAATGTCTGCAGCCGTCATTTCATCGTGAATCGATATCGAACTGTCGTCGAACGAAATCTGAAAGACCTTTTCAAGACGTTCCTTAATCTCCATTTAATCTACCTCAATCGTATGACCGTGTTTTTGAAACTCAGCAACTTCAAGCGAATAGGAAACAGTGTCTGACGAATCGCCATCAGATCGGGACATTCCCATTTCATCAAGTAGGCCCTTCACCATGGGATTTTTCGAAGTCGGAATGTATTCGGCCAACAACTTAGTACATCCCCAATCTCGCGTGTGACGGACAATTTCATTGAACATAAGGGACTCCACCCCGCGCTTAAGAACCCGACAACTCATAACCCATGTGTCAATAAAAACCTCAGACGGGCTCAGCTTACGAAGTATGACACAGGAAATGAGGCCGAAATTCGAAAATCGATCTTCTAGGGTAATCTGAATCATTCTTGTGCCCTCAGACTCCGAGTGGCACCTACGGACTTCCGCATCCGAATATCGTCTAGTACGAAGATTGAACTGATTACTCTTATTAACAAGCTGAGCAAACCTCGGCAAATCAGATTCGGAGACTTGCCCTATTCTGGCGCGAAGCTTGAGAGATTTCAGATAGGACTCATAGTCTATAGCGTTGACCTCGAGCCTCTTTCGCTCCGAATTGCTGGCATAAGTTGCGGAACGAGAGAGGTCTTCGCGAGTCAAACTGCACCAATCGAATGCACCGGATTCGTCTATCGATCTTACGTAGAATGAAGGATCTTCACCAACTTCAATCACCGTTACGTCCGGTAGAAATCGCCTCACTAAATCTCGCTCCGCCGGGTTGTCATCCAGAAACACCAGTGAGTCGATGCCAATGTTTAGATCGTTCGCTATTTTCTTCAAATTCGAAGCCTTATCTTCCCAGTTCGCATAAAAACTGGAAATGTCATCCAAACAAAGAATCATGTTGGGATGCTTTTCAAAAACCGATTTGGCTATGGCCTCCTCATTCTTGCTACAAACCGCTAGTATGACCCCCCGATCTTTAAGACTCTTGATATAATTTTGAAGAAAAAGGTGAGCCTCGCCAACTGGATGATGAGGATCCAGTTGAATGCCATCCATTCCATCGTCCCCAATAACACCGCCCCAAAGCGTGTTATCCAAATCGAGAACAAGACATTTTTTTCCCTTGCCAAGCAAAGCATCGTAGAGTCGGGCCAACTGATTCGCTAGAGATGGAATCGCGTCAAAAGAGAATGCCTGCTTATTCAAAAAATAATTTTTTTCGTCACACCAAATATTTTTTCCCATCCTCGACGCCAAAAAATCAGGATCAAAAAAGAGCACGTGTGGAGGGCGCTCAGTCATCAGTCGAAGATTGAGTCTTTGTACGCACGCATTTCTAGAAAATGGAAAATTACATTCTAGAGATCCTAGCTGACGAATATTCGGAACAAAAAAGAGAGATTGAAAGACTTGAATTCCTTCAAGTCGCGACCATAAATTCCTGAGCGTCTCGACTTTATCATCGGTCCAGGCGTCGATTTCTTCTGCCGAAGAAAATAATGCTGGAAAGTCCTTTAAGTCTGACTCCGAAGACAAAAGTACGACGGAATCTGGCTTGAACTGAAACAAGGATGAGCGGGAATCTAGTATCTCGGAGTAGATAGAATCATACTCACCCTCGAAGATCGAGACTGATATACCCCTCAAGTTCAGAAGGTAATGAAAAATAGTGGTTAAGTAAGTCGTCGTCGTCGATCCCAAAACGGCGACTTTATGGACGCGCTGCTGGGGACTGGGACTTTCGCTCGCGATTTTCTTCAGTGATCTCTTGGCAAGAGCAAACAGTTGATGAACCGGTATTGCAAGGGGATCAATCGACTGCCTAGCTTCAAATGAATCTAAATCTGACATCGAATTTGACATTCCCCTGAGGCTACCTTTTTCGCATCTTGATTCTCAAACAGTAATTTCAGGACCACAATCTTTGCCGCCTCACTTGTTTCGATTACTTTTGCCCGCAACGTTATTTTATCCCCGACGTACATTGGCTGGTGGAATTGCAAAACCTGCCTAAGGAGGACTACATTTTTAGTTGGGAGATCCATACCCACCAGGGCTGACGTCATTTGTCCCAAGAGATTCCCGTGTGCGATTCGACCTCTGAAGCCAGACGATCGAGCAAACTGATCGTCCGTATGAATGGGATTATAGTCCTGGGAGAGTTCAGCAAACTCCGAAATCAGATCTGCCGAAATCGACACGGAACGTCCAAACTCGTCGCCTAACTTCATGAAATCTCGCTCTTTTCGTACGATTCGGGTTAAGGAGTCGGATAGCACTGGTGCGAGGCTCGGTCAACTCGCCCCGTCATTTCCTAACTACCAAATCATATTGAGGGAAACCGTAGGCCTCTGCTATTCTCGGCCCCTTATATAACGCTTGTGGCCATAGACTCTGGGGAATGCTCAACATGAATTTTTCATCGTCTGCGTTTCTGCTTCTGGCCGGATTTGCCGTCTTCCTTCGTCAATTGACGTTGAGATGGCCCGGACTTTTGAACGCAGTTTTGTTGACTACCAGCCTGATTTTTTTTGGTTGGGCCAATCCTGAGTACCTTGTCCTACTACTCGCCGCGATTTTCATGAACTTTACGATTGCGCGACAAATTTCAAGCTATGACCGAGAAAATCTCAATCGACATTTTTTGCTCTTCATTGCCATCTTTTTCAATCTCGGGACCATGGCTCTTTTCAAGTTCTGGCCCGCAGTATCCTATCTCCTAAAAGGAGTGGGCCAATTTCAGCTCCAGACCAAATCGATGGACCTTCTGATCCCGGTCGGGCTTTCTTTTTTCCTACTTGAAACCATGGGTTATGTTTCGGACGTGTACTGGGGAAGAACTAAACCACAGAAGAATTTGGTGAGCTTTGCTGTCTATGTTAGCTTTTTCCCTAAAATTATCTGTGGACCGTTGGTCAGTGCGGAAGACTTCTTTGCTCAGCTCGGCAGACGCCCTAAGTTGACAGTCGCTCATATTGCAAACAACTTATTTTTGATTCTCTCTGGTGTATTTCTGCGAGTGGTCTTGGCCTCCAGTTTCGAACGGGAGACTGCGGTTTATTGGATCCCGGGTCATCTTTCATTCGACCACGCTCTGGTTTCATGGATGACCCTCTGGATTTTCTACTGGGAAATTTTCAGCGACCTTTTTGGTTACTCTTTGATCGCGATTGGAGTTGCAGGCCTGCTCGGCTTTTCCTTACCCGCATCATTCGATTTTCCGTATCTGGCGACGTCGCTAAAAGATTTTTGGCAAAGCTGGAACATGACTCTAACGAGCTGGGGTAAACGACATTTTATTGAGCCCTTGGCTAATCTTGCGGGTAATGGATTTGGAAACAGAATAAAGATCATTTGCTTGGGCTTTGTACTCTATGGCCTTTGGCATGGCCTAAAATGGCCCGCTTTTTTCTGGGGGTTATGGCAAGGGCTTTTTCTAGTACTCGAACTCAGAGGAAATCCGAGAAGGCTTGGGGCACTTGGGCAAGTCCTCGGCTGGGCAAAAGTGCAAATCATTGTTTTGTTCGGATGGTTGCTTCTCAGATCTGATAATTTTGAAAATGTAGCGTACCATCTTAAGAACATCGCATTTGGCAATTATAGCTTTGAGCCCCTCCGAGGTCATATCTGGAATTATTACTTTCTACAGCCAATGATCCTTAGTGGTTTGCTTGTCCTGGCCCATGCAAGGATCCTCCTGGCAAGGAGAGCCAAACTCAAAGTAGGGCCTATTGAGAAAGCCGCTTACGCGGGAATAATGGCCTATTTGACCCTTACAGCGTACGGAAAATCTTTTCCCGTTTACTATTTTAGGTTTTGAGTATGTCTAAGTTGTTAAGCGTATTTTTGACTTTTTCATTATTCTTCGGACTCTGCATGTGGGCCGGCAGAAAGATTGCGCGAAATAATCCTGGACGACGGATGGTTAACGAGAAGGTCCAAACCATGGAACCGAAAGTCCCAGGAGATTCCTATGTCGCGTTCTTTGGAACTCCGATAAGCCTTCATACGGTTGACCACTACGTACTCTATCACAATCTGAAGACCTGGCTGCCTTACGCCAGAAATGCAGACATCATTTTCGCGGGTAATTCTAAAACACTATATGGGTTTCATATTCCGCAGTTTGCCAAGATGATGGAACCTAATCGGATCAAGTTCTATAATCTTGGCTTTCAGCAAGCCGAGGGATGGGGGTTTACTAAAATTCTGTTCGATCGTTACGATTTGAAGCCAAAGGTACTTATCATAAACGGGGAGGAATTCTTTCCTCGAGGGCCATCCGGATTCGCCGAATATGTGATGGAACACACACGATGGAACGCTTGGAAGTCAGTATTCGAAGACGAACGGGCCTTTGAACTTATGACTCTCATTCATAAGTCAGATTTCTTCCCGTACTGGATGGTCACCGGTGGTACCCGTGCCGTTTTTCGATCTCTCAAAACGGGTGCGTGGCATTGGGGCTTCAAGCAGGATGGTCAGCAGCCGGTTGTGTTTGATCCAAAAGCTAAATGGGAAGAGCCACCTCGTGATTGGGTCATAAAAAGGGCTAAAGAATTTAAGGAGTACCTGGATGCCAGAGGCACTCAATTGATCATCACCTGGATACCAAAGGAAGTTCCTGCTAATTTTGCTGAGGTCAAGGCCATCGCGGAAACTCTGAATGTGCCACTTGTGACCGTGGCCCCGGAAGGTCTTTTCACCTTTGACCATGACCATCTTTCTTGGGAAAGCGGCCGATTGTTTACAGAAAGACTGGTGGAAAAGCTAAAGAATGATCCCGTCTTCCACAAGCTCTTTATGGTGAAATGAAATGCTCTTTCAATCGCTAGAATTTCTAATCTTGTTCGGAATCACTTACCCGCTCTATCTTGTTTTGAACCGAGGGAGGCAAAATGTATTGCTACTCGTCTCGAGCTACGTTTTTTATGGTTGGTGGGATCCTCGCTTTCTTTCTC
>JBFWON010000043.1:0-31084 GCA_050250515.1 Bdellovibrionales bacterium
ACCACTTAAACAGGCTTGCCGTCTTCAAATCATGAACTTGATCCAATTGATTCAGCTGCACATTCCAATCCTGCATAAGTGAATCTTGAATCCATTCACCCTCTAACAAGTCAGAGATGATTTCCGCCGTGTACTGAATCAGTCGAAGATTTCCATAGCGCGAGAGATTGACCATCACCCGTGCCAAAAGATAATCGCCGGCCAGGACCGCATACTCCGGAGAGTACTTTAGCCACGCCGCCGTCTTACTTCGGCGGAGAGCCGCGCGATCGATCAAATCGTCATGCAGCAAGGAGGCGTTGTGCACGAATTCGATCGTTTGTGCGAGCAGATGTTGCTGGCGCTGATCCAAACGCAGATTCTTTGCCATCATCTGAATCAGCTTCGCCCGAAACCCCTTTCCTGAAGAAAAAAGGTCATCGTAAAGGCTGTTGAGCTTGGGCAGGTATTTGGGAAAGTCATCCTGGTTAAAAATCTTAAGTTCTTTCACACACTTTCCCTTCGCATCGTGTCTCCCTTCTGGCGGAATTGACTCTTTAAGTCAATGGTGATTTCTTGGGCACTATGACGAGCTTAAAGTTCAAGGTCGCTTTTGATGAAGCCGACGGCGAAGGGATTGTATTCTTCGGCAATTACTTCCGCTTGGCGCACCGAGCCTTTGAGGCCTATATCCCCCACCTCGGCATTAGCTGGGAAGAGTGGTTTCGAAATCCTGAGTTTGGCGTGCCCCTACGGCATGTCGAGGCCGATTACCTTGGGCCATTAAAGCCTGGAGACGATTTCGAAGCCCATGTTCGCGTAGGTGATATGGGAAATAGCTCTGTACAATTTCACTATGAGTTTTACAAAGAGGGTCATTTGGTCGCCCGCTTAATGACCGCCCATGTATTTGTCAGTCGACCCGACATGCGCAAAATTTCTCTACCACAAACCCTTGTCGAACGCCTCAGGGCCGGGCAGTCTTAAAGGGTGAAAACATTCTTACCCGTATTTTTCAGTTTTATGGTGGCCTTTTCCGCCGCGGCCAAGACTAAGAAAAAAACAGCGTCCGATCTTCCGCCCCCACCGCCCGATAAAATTCTTTTGGAGGCCCGTCTTAGCTGGCAAATGGGCGATCTCAAAGCGGCCAAAAAAGGTTTTGAACTTTTGCTCTCAAAATATCCCGACGAAACCATGGGCAGCAGCAATTTAGATGATGTGGAAATCGGCGGCGGCATGAGCTACACGACCTATGGCTCTGTAGCCAAACAAGAGCTGGAGTTCTTGAATCTAGAAATTAAGGAAGGCAAAAGGCGCCTATTCAAAAACTCCGACAAAGCGCTTGAGGAGCTCTCGGCCGCCTTCGAGATCAACGACTTCAAAACTTTGGAGAAACAATCCTGGGTGCGAGTGAAATTTGGCGGCTGTGGCTCTGAACCCGCAGATATTTTACCTAGCCACCTGAAGCGAGAAATTCAGCGATTGCTCGAGCCCAAAGGGGCCAAAGTTCACAATGTGGAGTTAGTCCTTGGACCGGTGCCGACTTTAAAGGCTCAACTGCAGACGGATAGCTTTATTGAATTGCGCCTAAGCCCCTATCAAAGCGGCTGGGTGTGGGACTGGTTCACGTTTTGCCAAAGAAAAATTTGAACAAATTTTTGATTGGCAGCGTGTTGGGATTGGTCGTCCTAACCGTAGTTGTATTGTATTTTTCAATCGGCCATATGAACTTGGCCCCGACCCCATGTAACGAAAAAGATGTGTTGGTCGTGGGCTGGGATGGATCTCGGCGAGCCAAGGTGGAAGAACTTTTGGGGAATGGTGAACTTCCCAATCTGCAAAAGCTGATCGACAAGGGATCCTATATCCAAGTGAACATTCATGAAGGACGTACGGACACCAAGGCGGGTTGGGCGCAGATTTGGACCGGTTACAGTGCCTCGCGAACCGGTGTCTACAGCAACAGAAAATACCGCCCTATCCCCGCGGGATGGACGGCGTTTGAGCGCCTTCGAGCGCAGTTCGGTGATTCCATCCGCACCGCCTTTGTCTCGGGCAAGATCAATAACATCGGTGCGCGCGGGCCCCATAAAATTTGTGAAAACTGCAAATCGCGCTTTGACGACACCCGGGGAAAAACCCACTACTGGGATGAGAGCAAAACTCCCGAGTTGAAAATAAAGGGCGAAAAGCCCCGTTACGTAGAGCGCGAGGGTGAGCCTTACTTTCATGCCAAACCTAAATTGGATTTCTACCAAAATGCCTTAGGCGAATCCTCCCACGTGATGCAGGCGGGGCTCGATTGGATCGAGAAGAATCGCGACAAACCCTTTTTGGCATTTTTGCACTTTGAGGAACCCGACGAACTCGGCCACCTGTATGGCGAAAACTCGACCGAATATCACCAGGCTTTAATCAACAATGACCGAAATCTCGCCGAGATTTTGCGACGAGTGCCGCCCGCGAAAAACCGCCCCCTAATCACATTTGTACTCAGTGATCACGGATTCAATCCCGGCGAGAAAGAGCATGGCGAAGCCCCCGAAACCTTTTGGGTCAGCGACATGCCGGGCCTTGTCGCATCCGCAGATCGGCGTGACTTCACCCCGACACTCTTGCAACTTTATTGTCTGAGTACGAACGCCATTGACCCCCCCCTCGACGGGAGAAGTCTTAGACCATGAAAAAATACCGAACATTTATCGCTTTAGTCGCGGTCCAAACGATCTTCACCATCGGAATGATCCATTATTTTCGCTCGCAAACTCAGCCAGAGGTCCAAGCTTCTAAAAAGGTGCCGCCCTGGATCCCTGGAGTTCACAAAAAAACCGCTTCGGAAGTTTCGGAATTTCGCCACTCACCCGACACGGTCCTGATCGGCTATTTTCATGGTGGACGAACGATTATCATTTATCGAACTAAAATCTTCGATGAATTCAAGAAAGAAAATTTAGACGTGGAGTTCGTCACCAAGAAACTCGGGGAAGATCATTTCACGGTGATGCCCAATATCTTGAACCTGCCCCCGGGAAATCACAAAAACCTCGGTAAAGCGACGGGAGATGAACTCGTCGCCCTAGTGGAAAGCGGAGAACTCGACGGCGCCACGATCGGTGAGACCGCCTTCATCAATGCGATTCGCAATGGGCATGACTCCATCGTGGCGGTGGCCGAACTCGGTCATGATGTGAAACGAGGGGCGGGGCACGCGCTTGTGCTCCATAAAGACATAAAGGTGAAAGGACCTAATTCACTTCGAGGACTTAAGTTCGGTGCTCGCCGATCTTCCGGCGGTGACGAAGTCGTTTTAAGAGAGTTCCTTGTACAGAATGGCCTGGACCCCGATCGAGACGTTAAGATCGTGTCAGACGTGCAGGACGACGTCTTTGGTCCAATGATTGCCTCGCGTGAGCTCGATGGCGGATATGGCCACGTGCTCGCGGTGGAAAAATGGATTCGCAAGTATAAATATCCGATTTACATTTATCGACCTCTAGATTGGATCAATCCGGAACTCAGCCACTCTCTGCTTGTATTCTCTAGAAAGTACATCGAAGAAAATCGCGATAAGGTTCAAAGAATTGTGAGAGCTTACATGCGGCGCACTCGACATGAGACCACAATTCCCCATGAAGAAAAGACTGAACCCAAGGTTAAGGGGTTGCAGATCGCGCTTGATTTTGAGGGGTTAAATCTCCCCGAGCATCGCCTAATTCCTAAGGTTCAGGTGAAGCTACTCAACGAGTGGCAAGAACTCTTGATCAAGCACAAACACCTGGACCGCAAAGTCGACCTGACCGCCAACATCGACAGCTCTTTTGTGGAAAGTGCCGCCCGCGAATTAGACTGAGATGTTTCAAAACGAAACGCCGAAACGTTGATCAGCATCTGTATCCTAGGCACTCTCAATCCAAATTTCGGGGTGCCCGCCGGAACGACCTTTGCAGACCTAAACCTGCAAGGGTAAAGAGGGTGCTAAGTATGCGTAGGCTTTGGGCGGCTTTCGCGGTGAGTGTTGGATTTGCAGCTATATTGGGCTGCTCACCACTGAAGTCATTTAATCATTCAAAGAGCAGCGAGTCCGACGGACAAATTTCGGGCAAGGTTTGCGCCAGTCAAGCCGATCCGGGCAACGTACCTGTCCATCGTCTGAACAAAGACGAATACAATAGGTCCGTGCAGTCTCTTCTTGGGATCTCCTCAAGCCCGGGCGTGGATCTACCTGATGAGAATACCGCCTATGGTTTCAACAATATTGCCGCGATCTTAACCGTGACCTCAACTTCGATTGACCGATATCTCGACGCCGCAGAGAAAGCCGTGACCGATGCCTTCAGCACCAATTCGGCTGGAATCTTTCGCTGTGGCGGCCAGACGGTTAACCCAGGAACCTTATCTCGCGCCTGCGCGGAGGAGATCGTCGGTCGAATAGCCCAGCAAGCGTTTCGTCGCCCCCTGCAGGGACCTGAGCGCTCGCAAATCACGAGCCTTGTCGGATCCGCTCTGGCCGAAAACCAAAGCATGCAAGAAGCTGTTCGCTGGGGCCTCGAGTGGGTCTTAAGCACACCCGCATTTTTGTATCGGACGGTGCAATTGAGTACTCCCGATAGCAAGCAGACCGTGGAGAATCTCGATGGCTATGAGCTTGCCAGTCGGTTGAGTTACTTTTTGTGGGGCAGCCAGCCTGATGCCGAACTGACTTCGGCCGCGGCGAACGGGACACTCACCCAATCGGCCGTGCTCAATGCCCAAGTCGCGCGAATGCTCAAAGATCCCAAGGCACAATCCTTGGTCGATAGTTTTGCCTATCAATGGCTGGACCTTCACAAGTTAGACAATCACCTGGTCGATACAACGATCTATGAATTCTCGGAAAATTTGCGCGCTGATATGAAAACCGAGACTGATCTACTTCTTAAAGACGTCATTCTTGGAGGGCAAAGCGCTATTCGGCTCGTGGACTCCAAACAATCTTACATGAATTCTCGGCTGGCCCAGTTTTACGGACTCAGTGGTCCAAGCAATAATACCAACTTTCTTAAGGTCGATTGGAGCAACACGGAACGCCGGGGACTCTTGGGGCAAGGAAGCGTTCTCATCAATACCTCCTTATCCAATCGCACCAGCGTGGTTCGTCGAGGTAAATGGATTTTAGATAATATTCTTTGTGAACCTCCTCCTCCCCCTCCTCCAAATGTTGAAGGTCTACCTGGTGATCCCGGAGGCAGTCTAAAAGAACAAATGGCGGCTCACCGGGCCAACCCAGTTTGCGCCAGCTGCCATACGAAAATGGATCCACTCGGTTTTGCCTTAGAGGGTTTAGATGCAAATGGAAAATGGCGCACCAGTTATCGAGATGGCACCGCCATCGATTCGACAGGCGTGCTGCCCGACGGACGACCGGTCGCAGGAGCCCTGGATCTCTCCAATATTTTGGCTAACGACTCTCGCTTTCGCGTTTGTGTTACCAAAAAGCTCATGACCTACGCTCTGGGCCGTGGAATTGAGAGCCAGGATCTTTGCACCGTGGAAAGACTGGCCCAAGAAAACGTTGGCCCTGACAAACCATTTGAAGAGCTAATAAAAGGCGTCGTCCTCAGCGATCCGTTTCGCAAACAACGCGGTGGAGGTCAGTAATGGCTTGGAAGCAATTGAACCGCCGAATGATGTTACAAGGAACCGGCACCCTATTGGGCCTTCCCCTGCTGGAAGCCATGTTCCCGTTTAAACAAGTGATGGCACAGACCATGGGCGCTCCAGTGCGATTGATGGTCGTTAATTGGCAGTTTGGAGCTTATCAAGATTCCCTCAATCCGACCGGTTCAGGGACCAATTTTAACTTTGCCTCACAGCAATCCGCTCTGAATCCCTTCAAATCTCAACTCACACCCATTCGACGGGTTTTCAACTACTGGGGAAATGTGGACGGCGCCGGCGACCACGCCCGTGGTCAAGGCACCTACCTTACCTGTATGCACATTAATAAATCTGAAACCGACATTCGCAATGGCATTTCCATGGATCAACATGTAGCTAACGCTATAGGAAATAAGACTAGCGTTCCGAGTGCTTTCTTCTCTGGGGAAGATGGCTATGGCGGCGACAGTGGCTATGGCAGCGTCTACATGAATCTTTCGTGGCGTAATGGAACCACTCCCACCACTCGACTCGGTCGGCCTCACCAAATATTCGACACGCTCTTGGGTGGACTTCAGCCAGGCCAAGACAACTCCGCTACTCTCGCCCGCCTCAAAAAGCGAAAAAGCGTTTTGGACGCCGCGGTCGCGGATGCGGGTCGATTGATCGCCTCACTCGGTTCGAATGACCGCCAACGTATGGATCAATATTTAACTTCGGTCCGGGAAGTGGAAACTCGAATTAGCAGCGACATTACCTCAGGCGGCAATGCCGGTAATGTCTGCAACCCAGGCACTCGACCCGCCACCAATTTGAGCTTCGCTGCACGCACCAAAACCAACTTCGACCTTATGGTCCTCGCCAGTCTATGTGACTCCACGCGGGTGTTTGTCTATCACATGGGAACACCCTACGACTTCGGCCCGATCAATGGAGTCGCGGGCGATCATCACAACGATTACTCTCATCATCAGGACAATCAAAACGCGATCGACGGACTGCTCAAGATTGCTCAGTGGTATTGTGACCAATTCGGCGCCTTTTTGAACAAGATGAGCACCACAATGGACGTCAACGGCAAAAGCCTTCTCTACAACAGCATTGTGACTTACGGCGCGGAGATGAGGGATACAAACGCCCACGATGACTACAACATTCCGCTCTTAGTCGCAGGGAACGCCGGCGGGGCCTACACACCAGGCAAGGTCATCGATACAGGCCAAAACATCCCGATGGCGAATGTTTGGCTCACGATTATGAAAACCATGGGCGTGAACATCAATAGCTTTGGCGAAGGTCAGGGACAAAGCACCGGTACGGTCGCTCTTTAGGATTCCCAGCCCACCCAAGAACTAGGTCCAATAAAGTTATCTTGGTTGACCTAAATATAACTTTAAATTGATAACGTTATATTTGATAAGATATATATAACCTTATGAAGCGCTCGGATCTCACCAAAATTCTGCAGCCGGAACTCCCAAACCCTAACGGCTTCGGTGTGGCTAAAGGGAAGACGCCCTCACTCAAGAATATTTGGTTTGTCGTACCTCCTCCCCCCTCCGAAACCACGCCCGGCGGCCTGGACCCCAAGCTTCTGAGTGACGCCCACGAAGTGATCTCCCAACTGCCCTCACTAAAAGTAGTCACGGAACTCGATCGCTTGGTGCTTGGACTTTTGGTCCGACGGGAGGCCGTTCAATCTTCAAGGATGGAGGGAACTTGGTCGACCATTGAGCAGGTGCTGACCCCGGGAGAGCTTCACGATCGGCGGGAGAAGTCTGCTCGTGCTTCGGTCATAGGATATGCCCACGCGCTCGAGTCCGCCTTTCTTCGCGCCAGCACTAAAGGCCAAGCCGTCTTCACCAAGGATCTTCTGAGGACCATGCACAAGGAAATGATGAGCCGAGATCCTGATTTTCGCGGGCCACCCGGAAAGTTTCGGCACGAAATCGGACAAGGAATTTACGCCACAATTGGTGGGTTTGATCGCCCTGAGAATTCGACATTCAATCCGGTGCCTCCAGAGTTTATTAATAAGTGTCTGAAGCACAATCTGTCCTGGTATCAAAATGAGCAGTTAGTTGAACTTAGCCAAGCGGGCATGGGTCCTAGTCTTATCGTAAGAATGGCGCGCGGACATTGGCACTTTGAGGCCGTTCACCCGTTTACCGATGGGAATGGTCGTGTCGGAAGAATGCTTATGGCCCTTCAGATGGTTTGCGAAAACTATTCCCCCCTTTATCTTTCTGGCTTTATCGAAACACATAAAAAAGCGTATGGCGAATTCCTACGAAAAGCCCAGATGAAATTGGATGAAGCGCCATTAATTCACTTTTTGGCAGAGGCGATTGTTGAATGTTGGGAAGAAAGTCAGAAGACAAAAAAGGCGCTAATGAGTTTGCCCGAAACTTGGCTCAATCGGGGAAGATTTCGAGAAGGATCCGCCGCAAAAAGATCCATGGAGGTCCTGTTAGGAATGCCCATAGTCACAATTAAAACCTTTCAGAATCTCCTCGAGATCAGTCAGCCGGCCGCAAAGAGGGCGATCGATCAGTTGCAGAGCCACAAGATTCTGCGTGAACGCACAGGACTGAGCCGCAATCGCGTCTTCGCTGCTGAGGAAGTGATTGAAATCCTCGCCCGCCCATTTCGATCCCCAATTGAGCACGCTCTCAACAAAGCTTGGGCCGTGCTGGGTTTGAAGTAAGGACGAAGACAAAGGGCTCCTAAAACGATTTTTGGGCTACAAGTCCCAGGGTCGAACCCAAAGTGGGAACCACCATCCATCGATTCTGGCTGACCAAGGACTCCTCTTGCGATCTAAGATAATAGGAAACGCCTAAACCGTAAGCCGTTCCCACGGTCGCGCCGGCTATAACGTCGTGTAGGTAGTGTTTATTGTCGTTGATGCGGCTATAGCCGGTAAGAGTCGCCAGTGCGAGAGCGCTGACCCCATAGGGAAAAAACGAATGCTCCGCCGCTACCACCGAAGCAAAGGCAAAGGCCGCCGTCGTATGCCCTGAAGGGAAAGAGAGGTTATCGCCGTTTTCGTGAGGACGTGGTTCGTGAATGGCGTATTTCAAAACCCAAGTGGTTAACACCGCATAAACAGAACCCTTGGCCATGACTTTCGCCCAACCTATATAAGGACCGCCACCCACGGCCCAACCGGTGATGGCCATCCCGCTTATGTAAAGAGCGTTGGGTATAAACTGACCACCCAGGTCACCCAATTTTGACCACTCACCCAATGGTTTGTCCCTGACTGTTTGCTCTTGGAAAGGATCGACAACTTCGTCCTTAAAGGCGACCAAACTCAACGTTACAGCTGAGCCACCTAGAAGCCAAGGTCGCGCCTTGGTCGTCCACGGCGACGCCAGTTCGCCACCGATACTTGCCGAGGAAAGGGATGGATTCAGAATCAGCAACGTGAAAAGTAGGACGCGCATTACTCCTCTAGAATCCACGTTGCGCCGTTAGGATAGGAAAACCTTCTACACTTTGACCGGGCAGAATCTGCCAATCTTTGGATTGAGCCACCTCCATCGGTTGACCCAATTGGGCAGCGGCTTTTCCGATGGTGTATCCCATCCCGATCGCCAATGGATAGTCACTGGCCCAATGCACGCCATTGTTGATCATCTGAAATCCCAAAACAGTCAGCCAGCCTATCTCTAAAGGTAGAAGGTAGGCGTCGTACTCTTTGTAGTTTTCACGAATGATCGTAAAGACCAAGGTCGACGTCATAATATGCCCACTCGGCATCGCATCGTACTTGGGTTGGTTCGCATTGAAGGCGTTGGAGCTCGGGAAAGGACGCCAAGCCCCCCGCGGTTCGGAACGATCGCCAGGGGTCTCGCGACCAAACGACCGCTTGAGCCCCTGCACAAAAATGGCCGAAATCGTCATTCCGTGAACTAGCTGAAGAGCCGTGTTGTAGGACTTATTATTGTCGGTCATCATTCCGTTCGCCAGAAAACCACCCGCAACCGCAAAATCCAGCCAACCATCACCCATAAAATAAAGCGCCGACCCCGTGTCACTCGGCAGTCGCAAAAGAGCATACTGACCTGATTTGACGACTGTCTTCGTATTGTCTGCATTTCCAAGACCCCATTGCCGACCTTTTTTCTGCGCGCCTTCAAAGATATCGGCATCGTAGTGATAGGTGAGGGCCGTCGAAACAAAGATAGCCGTCCAACCCGGAATGGCCTCTTTCGAAAAAGCATCCTTAAGAAACGACAACGTGGTGTCAGGCGTTTTTGTTATGACATGGAGAAGAGGAATTCTTTTCTCATGCCGCGCGGTCGGCGCCTGGACCGAATCTTCAGCGCGCGCGAGAATGGAAAAGTGCAGGAAAAAAATCAAAATTTTACAGATCCAGGACAAACAAACCCACCGTGATTAGAATTGCACTCAAAGTAACTTTTTTGCGTACAAACCTAAGAACTTCAACAAGATTCAGCGCTTAGTGGGCAGACTCGGGACGGCTGCTTTTCACCGCACGACGCAGATCATCGATGGACTGATATAGCTGCTCTTCCGAGGACAAAACAAAGAGTGTCTTTTGCATTTCATCAATGCGAAATTCCTGTTGACGAAGACGCTCGACGCCAAAGGGCAAGACTTCGGGGCCTCCACCTAAGGCGTACTCACACTCCCCCACCGACGAAGCGATGCCGGCCCCGAAAATCCTTCGACCCTCGGGTCGATCAATCAAGCCAAATTCAATCGTAAACCAAAAGAATCGCTCAAACTGGCGAAAGCGAAAATCGTCTCCTATATACGCGCAGGCCGTCTCAGCAAATTTCTGACAAAATTCGGCATACCGCTTGTCCGCCAAAAAAGGGATATGCCCGTACAAATCGTGAATCACATCAGGAGCCGGAGTGTAATTGAGATCGCGCCGATCACGGACAAACTGACCTATCGGAAACAGACGATCCCGCAAAAGCTGATAAAACGACTCACCGCTCTCCAGGCCCTCGACAAAAACGCCCTTCCAACCGGTTCGAGCCAGGAGCCGCTGATTGATCTTGTCCATATCGGGCACATTCTCCTGGTCCATTTCAAGGACCTTCAGTCCCTCCATGAACATGGGGTGAATTTGCTGCTGTTGGCGAGGATACTGAATCTGCATGATGGCCCGCCAGGTGGAGTTTTCCTCCTCATTAAAGTCACGCTTGTCTTTAATGATGGCCTTCATTGGCTAGGCCACTGCACGGGTGCGAATGTAATCTTCAATACGCATCACCCGAAAGCCCCGGTCATTCGGATCGCGTAGGAGCTGGGCCAAAATCTCTAAAGCGTCCGTAGTCGTAAAAATTCCGCAAAGCCCGTTCTCACCCGCGACGATAGCGCAGCCATATTTATGACGAGCCATTTTTTCAGCCACCTCCGCCAAACTGGTGTCAGGGCCTACAACAAAAGGGTTCTCCGTCATGGCATCGCGAACACTTGCCTTCTCGCCAGGGTGAAGGGCCTGATAGCGCCAGAGATCTCTTTCGGTAAAAAGACCGATCACTTCTCCCTGCTTTCCTGTTACGGGCAGGTGTCGCATGCCCCAAGAGCGCATGATTTCCATCGCATCTTGCAATGAAACATCCGGCGCGATGGACATGGGCTCCTTGGTCATCGCAGAATCAATAGATTTGTTCATAAGCACACCCCCTAAAGCTCGGCCTCGGGCTTTGGTCTTAGATGGGGCAGATCCATCTTCTCAGGCTCTAATGGATGCTCACAGGCGAATAAATTCCGTCGCAGAGCCGAGAGATTGAGTAAGTCCGCCTTCAATTCAAAATAAAGTTCCGGAAGTTGATCTTTTAAATCCACTCTCTTCTCTTTGACTTCGCGCAGGTCAAACAGCTGTACACCATCGACCTTCGACACCAACTTATAGCGGTTGCGGTAGCGAATGCCAGATTCCGTCCCGGCGCAATTACGCAAAAAAACCTTGTCATCGTGATCAGTTAAAAAAGTGGAAACCTTAGAAACCTCTGGCCGACTCAATAGAACACGATCCAAGAAGCTATCGAACTTGGCCATATCATACTGTTCGTCAACCAAACGGGGTGCGGTAAGGCCTAAGGAAGGAACGCGAACGGCCAGGGGAAAATGAATTTGGTTTTCATCGATGCTATTGGCGTGCAAAAAATCGCCGCCTTCCATCAAGCTTTCGCCATGATCACCAGTTAAGACGACAATCGTATTGTCCCTTAGCTCTTTGTTTCCATAAAGGTCTAAGATAGGGGCCAAGGCGACATCCAGGTTCTGTAGCTTTAAATAATAGGCCCGTTCCAAAATTTTAAGATCGGTGTCGAAGCCCGGACTCGCTTGCCAGTCCTTAAGAAGATCGCGATCAGAAAGGACTTGATAAATTTGACCAATACGCACGGATTTAAAATCATGAACGTAACGTCGAACAATTGGATTTTTTTGAACCATCGCGGGGTCAGAGAACAAAGTCAGCAGGAGAGGTGCCTTACTCGAATACCGGACAGGATCTTGAACATAAAGATCGATTAACTTGACCCACTCAGGGGGAAGAGATCGACGCCACTGATCCTTCTGATTGACTTCATCAATAATTGGAAAGTGCAAATATTTGACGTGCACAGAAATAAAAAATGGGTCTTCTCCCTGACTCAAAATCAGATGCTTCAATTGCTCAAATCCATCAGAAAAACCCAGTTCATAGTTTCGAACACCCGCTTCACTCCAGCTCAACTTTTCATTGGCATCGTTTTGTGGAGTGTGCTTGTTGATCGGCACGGTAGGAATTCTTAAACTCTTGCGGCGGGCCAGCTGATAACCTCGCGCGCGCATGGCCGGGACATCGATGTAATTCGTAATATTCGACCAAGGCAACCCGTTGATGGCATTGCGAAAGATCAAACTCTCTTGGAAAAACTTTTTAAATGTCGGGAGCGGGGCGACGCCCTCGGAAAATATCGGCAAGTGCTCCCGGCGAAGGGAGCAAAAGCTTAAAATTAAAAAATTAGGCTTAGCCGGCCGTCGGTCGACCACAGGCGGGGCCGGTTTATAAAGCGTGTTGGAGAGGTAAAAAGCCGCACCACCCAAAATCATAAACGAAATCAGAACCAAAAGAACATTGTAAAGACGGCTCAAGGGGTCACCCTTTCCAATTGCTTAAAGAATTTTTCAACCTTGGCAATGAAATTCTTGCGAGCCATCGGTTTGGTGGATTTCACTCGCAACTCCAAAAAGGCAGAGCCCGAGTTCAGCAACAAAGACGCCCCCCAATGGTCCGTGGGACTTTTTCCGCACGCCCCCCAAAGCCCCCGCTCATTCAATCGACCAACAAATGCGGTCTGTTGAGTCTTTAATGCGGCCACGGGCACCTTAATTAGATTTTCACTGGGCGGACACTGTGACGTCGAAGAGATAAAACCCGTGTAGGGGTTTCGTCCAGCCGCATAGCTCTCCGTCAGTCGAATTTCTTGATTCACTTTCAATCGCCCAGCCACTTCAGGGGCAGTGGGCGCAGACAGCTCGAGTTCGACCATAAGGTCAGAACAATGAAGCTGGGCCTCCATGGCTCGATGCTCCGGCTTTTCATTCTGCCGAAGCTCTTGGACTTCGCAAGTATCAAAGGCGCCCTTGAGACCAAAACCCTTGAGCGAATGCGTGAAATCGTTCATTTGATGAGGTGCTGACCAGGCCAAGATCGATAGAGTCACGAATCCGAAAAAGCTCATGTGAAACCCAACTCCTTTTTCACCGACATCCGTTGGACTTTTCCAAGTTCTGTCAGCGGAAGCTCCGGAATCCAACACCAACTGGTGATTCGATGCAGGCCCGAAACCCCTTTATTGTAGCGCAGCAATGCCCGATCGACGAGCCCTAGCGGAGAGCTATCCTCAAACACCGCCACAAACCGGGTTCCATCTCGCTCACTTGCCACAGAAAGAACCGCGACCCTTCCATCGAACTGCGATTTACGCAAAATGGCAAGCAGTTCGGCCTCGATTTGGAGAGTCGAAACTAGGACTCCTTTCACTTTCACCACGTCACCCAATCGACCCAGCGGTTTAAGGTTGCGGCCTAAGAGTTCCGCCATATCCTCGCTCGCCAACCAACCGTTTCGCCTCGGATCTTCCAATGTCATTTCCCCATCGGAGTTCCCGATCGCAATTCGATCGGCCAGACTGGGCGATTTGAGCCAGAGTCGTCCATCGACCATTTTCGCATCAATGTGAGCTAGCAATTCCAAACGAGGGAATTCTATGCCGCCCAAGGAAGACAGTGGCGCCGTGGCCACTTGCGACGCACACTCTGTCATTCCAAAGGTCGGCAGCACGGACCAACCCAATCGACGGGCTTCGGAGTAAAGGTGAGCATCTAAAGCGCCGCCCCCCACCAGAACGGCGCGAAGACCTGGGGGAGCTTCGATCTGTTCGGTGACCAAGTCATAGACTTGCGTCGGGACCAAAGAGGTCAAAGTGACCCTATTTCCCTTCACTCGACGGACGAACTCTTTTGCCTGCCACTTCGCCTTGGAGGGGGCGATCACTTTTGCTCCGCTGAGGTGGGCGCGAGCCAAAATGGCAAGTCCCCCAATATGATAGGTTGGAATTTCTAAAGACCATACGTCGCGCGAATGGGACTGGAGGAAACGATTCGCCGCTTCGGCCCCGGCCAAGATAGCCTCACTCGTGAGGCCCACCAACTTGACTTGCCGAAAGGCACCCGTTCCAGATGACGGCAGCCAAAACCGAGGCGATTCAAACCGGAGGCGACGACAAAGACGGTCGTAGGTTGAGACTTGCCACGGCGCGAACCGGGTCGGCCTTAACCAAACCGATTCTTTCGCCTGGGGCCAAGTTAAAAGATTCTTTCCCATTTACATGATTCCAGCAAGTCATCGAAACCAAAACCCAATCCAGGAGTGGGTCGCATGCGGGGACCTACACTGCTCCAGGCTCTCGAAAATTCATCCCGTTCATAAATATTTTCTGTAGATAGACCACAGATTTCGGTCTTCTTTGGATGTTGCATATAGTAGTGAGCCGCCGCCCAAGCCGCGCAGGCCTGACCGAATGTATGCTCCAAGCTATTGGTAAAAATCACTCGGCCCGTGGTCACGGCTTCTTCCACGCCCTCGCGGGCGGGTTTCATCACTCGAATTTGGGCGCCATCCGTTTGAATCCAATCGCTCGCCCAAGGCCCCTGAATACGAGGATGTCCATCGGCCACTGGGTCCTCAATAAAATCAATTTTCACCTTGAGATCCGCCTTGAGATCACTCCACCAGGCGGCCAGATTTTCTTGCGACACCTGTCCATTGAAGTCGAGGCGCCACCGGAAATTAGAGACCCTGAGCATTTGCTGAAGCTTGACCACCTCATGGGGCCAATCCCGTCCCATTTTAACTTTTATGTGAGTGTAACCTTTGGCGTACACCTGTCGAAGGTCGTCTTCGGAAACTTCCAAAATGTTGGGAATCAAAAAATGGCTTCGCGGAATGATCATCCCCAAAAATGCATTCCGGCGTAAAAGGCGAAACTCCCGGTCAATGTAGTTAAACTCCAAGGAAATTTCGATCAGACGGGAAAGTCGCATTTCAGCCAAGGCTTCGAGGTGCCTGTCTAAACTTTCTTCGCCAAATTCGGGCCACGGGTGAAGATCGCTATATCCCACCTGTCCCAAAGCCCACTCCACTTTCAGCAAGGCCCCCTGCCTGGGACTTTTTTGTGGAGAGTGCTGCACGGGATTTAACTCGTACCCATGCACCCAAATTTTCATTTCAGGGCCAGCCCCAAACTGATCAACATACCGAATAGGATATGCACAAAAGAGGCCTGTGCCAACAGACGATTGAATTCCTGGGTGGCATCCTTCTTCCAAACTTGCCATGCCACCCGCACAGCAAATGGCGCCGCCAGCAGGGGAAGTAGAAAGGCCCATGTTCGATCTTCCCCCCACCAATAAAACTGTAGGGCGAATGCGGCACCCACTAACACGATCACTTCGACTCGACCGAGCTTAGGGCCAAGTCGAACGGCCATGGTCTTCTTATTCACTAGGCGGTCTTGGTCAAGATCGCGAAGATTGTTGATGGCGATCAAAACCGTGGCCAAAAGGCCCACCTGCAAGCCCGCCACCGCGACAGGTAGCCCCCAGCTTTTGGTGTGCAGAAAGAAGACGCCTCCCACGGCAACCAAACCAAAGAATAAAATCACAAACAAATCACCTAAGCCCACGTAGGCGAGCGGAAAGGGTCCGCCCGTGTACAAATATCCACAAAGCAAACTCAAGATTCCAATCAGCAAAATCGGCCACCCACCCCACCAGACCAGAGGAAGTCCCGCTAAGAGCGCAAGAAAAAAGCTAACACCGCCAAAAGCTAAAACCTGATTTGCCGTAAACCATCCCTGTTGAGTCGCGCGAGCCTCACCCAATCTCCTCTCCCCATCGGCGCCCTTTTTGAAATCCAATGCGTCGTTGACTAGGTTCGTGCCCACTTGAATGAAGATAGACGAAATCAAGGCGAGAACCGAGACCCATGGCAAAAGGGGGTGTCCGTAAGCCCAAACCAAGGCGGTGGACACAAGAATCGGAACCAAGGCCGCCGTCAGAGTTTTGGGTCGAAGACTTAAAATAAGGGCGCGGGTTCGACTCGGTCGCATAATTTAAGGCAAGCGCGGAAATTTGCTGAAATCGGGAGCTCGTTTTTCGACGAAGGCCTGCTTACCTTCTTTGGCTTCCTCGCTCATATAGTAGAGCAAGGTGGCATTGCCCGCCAAATCCAAGAGTCCCATTTGTCCATCACAATCCGCATTCATTGCCGCTTTCAAGCAGCGCAAGGCCAGCGGCGAATGCTGCAGAATTTCACGCGCCCATTTTAACGTCTCTCTTTCCAAATCGGCGAGCGGCACCACCGTATTCACCAAACCCATTTCGAGGGCCTGCTGGGCGTCGTACTGCCGACAGAGGTACCAGATCTCACGGGCTTTCTTTTGCCCGACAATTCGAGCCAAGTAACTGCTGCCTAAGCCACCGTCAAAAGATCCCACCTTCGGACCTGTTTGCCCAAAGCGAGCGTTGTCGGCGGCGATGGTCAAGTCACACACGACATGGAGGACATGACCTCCCCCGATGGCGTATCCAGCCACCATGGCGATCACTGGTTTTGGCAAACCTCGAATCTGTTTTTGAACATCCAGGATATTCAACCGTGGCACTCCGTCGTCCCCGACATATCCTGCATGGCCTCGAACTTTTTGATCGCCGCCCGCACAAAAAGCGTCAGGACCTTCGCCGGTTAAGATGATCACTCCGACCCCTGGATTTTCACGGGCAAGTTCTAAGGCTTCTTTCAGTTCGTGAACCGTTTGTGGGCGAAATGCATTTCGCACTTCGGGGCGATTGATGGTGATTTTGGCGATTCCATCTTCGGTTCGCTCAAATCGGATGTCTTGATACGTCTTAATAGGGATCCACTGAGTTTCCATGCCGTTAGCCCTTCTTTGCTACTTTCTTAAGCAGCTCATCTTTATCGCCTTGCACGAGAAATTTGAAGCAACCAATGTAAAGTTTCACATGACCCTCAACCCGTGCACTGCCGGTCACCACCTCAAAGGCTCCAATAGCCTCTCGTCGGACATACAAAACCTGGTTGTCGGTGGTCCTTAGCTCTACAAATTCTTCGTTCATGGCCTAACCTCGTTTTTGGATCCAATCGGAGACCCAATCGGCCCGATCAGATGGGATTCGATGCCCCGCGTTTTCAAGCAAAGTGATTTGCCCCCGAACTGGCTGTTTCTGCAAGCCTTTCGCGACCTCCACGTACTTTTGATCCAAAGCGCCAAAGGCCCAGTCCACCGAGTCGGGTAAATCCTGTAATTCGTCCCATTCCAGCTGGTGGCCGGTGGGGGACCAATGAACTAGCGATTGACCGAGCATTTCTCTAAGGATGGGGCTTCGCCGCCGTGGCACCGACTGAGACCCCATAAAAACAGACTGATCTTGCCACGCCTTTTCCAGTGTTTCCCAATCCTCTTCAAGAAAACGATCGCGCCATTCCAAATCAAAGGTGCTTCTTTCTTCCCGCGGCACCCGGGCCGGGCGGGCCGATAACAAAAGGGCTCTCGTCAAACGATCGGGTCGCTGATGAATGGCTTCGGCCAACAATCGTCCCCCCATTGAGTAGCCAACCGCTTGCACGGAAGACGAACCCATTCGCTCGTCGACCTCTTGCCAAAAATGAGAAATCCATTCCGCCATAGAATGATGAGGTGCTAAAGGCCCAGCTTCATAGAGGTCAGGAGCCCAGACCACCTCACCCAAAGGTAGCTTATGTAAAACATGGTTCCAGTCGGCGGGTTGCCCCCAAAAACCATGAATCAAAATCGTAGTCATTGCCCTTCCTCTCTCATTGTGTGCCACGCCCGTGTTGCCTCAGCGTTCGGGCGAATTTCCAGCACCCGAGGCCGACCTTGCCAAACGGGCGGGACGGCATCGGGATCTTCCAGTCGGTGGTAATCCCAACCCCACATTTGGGCCCAACCGGCAAAATTCAAATCGTGCGAATTCAAAAAGGCCTCATCGTGAAACATGCGTTCAAAAATCTGCCCGCCCCCGTTGTGAATCACCGCAATCGTGAGTCGCCGACTTTGAATCTGGCCGGCGGACCAAAGTGCATTGAGGTCATAAAGGGTCGACAAGTCCCCCAAAACACACCAAGATTCTGATCGATCGGCCGCAAGCCCAAGAAAAGTGGAAATCAAGCCATCAATTCCATTGGCTCCGCGATTGGCATGCACTTGTAAGTTTTTACCTCTTGGCGCGACCAAATCCCAAAAGCGAATGGGCAAAGAATTTCCCACAAACACCGTCGAAGAATCAGGAACCCAATGGCCTAAACGTTGAATCCAAGCGGGCTCACTGGTTGGGAAAGCCTTCGTTGCAGCAGTTAACCGAGCTTCGTGGGAAAAATCGGTGGCACGCTCAGATTGTGTCCAAGGGGTAAATTCGGCGACAACGTCAAAGAGAGCCGCGATCGGCCAAGGCCGATTCGCCCGGGGCATCCCCGTCCATGGCCCGTCAGAAAAATTCAATACCGGGAAAGAGGCCTCTTCCCACTGACGCCAAGGTTTGAGCGTAGGTACTCCCCCAATTCGAATCACACCGTCGAATTCTAGGGATTTGAGAGAACGCTCACCACCCCGAATTTCCAAACCCGCCAACTCCGCATGCCCACGAAGCAGCGAAGTGGACTCCAGAAAAAGGGGACGCTGCCAATTTTTCAAAAGTGGAATCAAGCCTGGAGCCTGAGACTCACTCAAACCCGAAACGATGATGAGAGGACGCTTTATCCCAGAAAATTCGACCTTAGATAATTCCAGCTCCGAAGAGGGAGCGGGGGCCCAATCCCCCAACGACGGCGACCACTGGCCTAGGGGGTGATCCACCAAGTCCTCTGAAAAGGGAACATTGAGGTGCAGTGGTCGCGAGCCAAGACGTAAATTCGCCAAGTCTTGGGTTTCTTTCACATCCACTGAGTATTCCACATAATGCGAAAAGATTCCGATCTGCTCGATGGTTTGCGGTGCCCCGGTCCCTCGATAGTGAATCGGCCGGTCGGCCGTTAACAAAACCAACGGCAGTCTTTGTAGATCGGCTTCGACCACAGATGGTAACAACTCCGCAACGGCGGTGCCTGAGGTTGTACAAACGGCCACCGGCCGTCGATCGGCCTTTATTCTTCCCAAAGCGAAAAAACCAGCGGCCCTTTCGTCAAAAAAAGAATAGGTGCGAAGGTTCTCGGCCCTATGAAGAGCGTGAACGAAAGGGGCATTTCTCGCTCCCGCACAAATCACGAACTCGCGTACACCCTGCGAAGTTAAAAACTCAATTGAGGTTTGAGCGCGCTTTATGTTTGTCATTCGGGAATTCCTAAGTTGGCTTTGGTTGACTCCCGCTTAAGGGCCAGCTCGCCCCACTCGCGCTCAGAGCGACTGCCCGCCACCACACCGCACCCACTGAAGACCTGCGCCTTCGGACCACTCCAATGAACGCCACGGATCGCCACCACACACATCATTTCATCGCCCTTTTGCCAGCCAAACGGAGCCCCAAACCGCCCTCGGTGTCGCCCCCATTTGGCGAGCTTAGGTTGCGCTTGCGACTTCGGGTATCCACCTAAAGCCGCCGTCGGATGCAGGCGAGACACCAAATCCTGCATGCTTGGTTTCGAATTTAAACTCACTCGAATTTCAGTTCGCAGATGTTTCAGTTTTCCGAAAGGAATTTCGCAAGTCTCGTCGACTTCCATAAGACCGAGTCCCGCTAAACGCTGACTGATATCTTCAATGACCAAATCGTGCTCATGTTTCTCTTTCGGATCCTCCAGCAAAGAGGGACCCTCAGCGGCCCTCGTTCCGGCGAGCGCCATGGTGGTCAACTCCTCCCCTCGGACCCGGAACAGTATTTCCGGAGTGAACCCGCACATCCCCTGCTCACCGACTTGCATGCCAAAGGAATAGCAACCCGGTCGATCCTCGAAGCCGGCCGAAAACATGGTCCAATCGAGTGGCGATTCAAACGCCAGCTCCTCCACCACGAAGGGCACTAATTTTTTTAACTTCCCCCGCGCGATGGCCTCCATCACTTCCTTATGTTGGCGAGTAAAGGAGGCTTCGTCCGGGGGACGAACGAAACGAATCGCAGGGAGAGTGGATTTGAGCTTCGGTAGGGTTTCTAAAACTTCGCCTCGAAACCAGCATGCCGGGCTGCGGCCAAGATCATACTCCGGGGCAAAAAAGGCGAGGTCCGGCCCTGGATTTTCTCTCGAGATTTCCAATACCTTCAGGGCCGTCAAGCGCCCGTCATCACGCAGCCATACTAAGTCGCCGGGGCCTCGACGCAAGTGTTCAAATTTGGATGACATCTTGCGACCGCCAGATTAAAAACTGGGGGCAGAATGTCTTACAAGTCGAAGCAGGTCAAGGTGGGTCCCAGTCATGTGGGCGGCGGTTCATTCGCCGTTTGGGCCGGACCATGTTCGGTGGAAAGTGCCGAGCAGTTTTCCCAGACCGCTCAGTATGTAAAGTCTCATGGTGCGAGCGCCTTGCGTGGCGGAATTTTCAAACTCCGTACAGAACCCTCGGCATTCCAAGGTTTAGGGCGAGAGGCTTTTGAAATCGTTCGCCAAGTGAAGTCCGAAATCGGCATGCCTTACATCGCGGAAATCACCGATCCACGACAGATCAGTGATTTGGGTGAAATTGTGGACGCCTTCCAAGTCGGCTCACGCAATATGCACAACTACGCTTTGCTGAAAGAGCTAGCCCAGATCGATAAACCGATCCTACTCAAGCGCGGATTTTCGGCCACCTTTAAAGAATGGATGTCGTCGGTCGATTACCTCGTGGCTGGTGGCAATGATCAAATTATTCTATGTGAGCGCGGTATCCGAACCTTTGAAACCGCCACCCGAAACACCTTCGACGTTAATGCAATAGCACTGGCCAAGTTGGAAACCCCATTCCCCGTTCTCGCCGATCCATCTCATGGAACGGGTCAGGCCCGATTGGTCACACCTGTAGCTATGGCGGCCGTCGCGGCTGGTTGCGACGGACTGTTGGTAGAAGTGCACCCCAAACCCTCCGAAGCTTTGTCGGATGGGTATCAATCGCTCGATTTTTCCCAGTTTGCTAACTTGATGACTCAGGTTGGAAAGATTCGGGCGGCTCTCGCATGAGCGGTCCACAACCGGAGCGAATTCGTGATCTGTTTTCCTCCGTCGCTCCCGGCTATGACCTAGCCAACGATGCTATGACTTTTGGTTTAGCGCGAAGGTGGCGAAAAGTTTTGGTCCACTGGAGCGGTGTTCGTCACGGTGAATCGGTTTTGGATTGCGCGACCGGCACCGGTGACCTGGCCTTTGATTTTAAACGCGTGGTGGGACCCGAAGGCCGAGTCGTCGGCACGGATTTTTGCGATCAAATGTTGAAAGTCGCCGTTGAGAAAGCCCAGCGCAAAAAGCTGGGTGTCGAATTCATCCAAGCCGATGCGATGCGACTGCCTTTCGACGATAACGCTTTCGACGTGACCAGCATCGCCTACGGCATCCGCAACGTGGCGGATCCCATAACTACTTTGGCAGAGATGGCCCGAGCCACAAAATCGAAGGGTCGGGTCATGATTTTGGAAACCGGTGACACGCCTTCGCCCACGCTCAAACCTTTTATTAATTTTTACTTCAAGAAAATCGTTCCGCGGGTGGGAGGCTGGCTCACCGGACAGCGCCAGGCCTATGAATATTTGACCTCTTCCTCGCAGGCCTTTCCCTCGCGTGAGGACTTTGTCGAAATCATGTTGTCGACGGGATTGTTTGAATCGGTTCAATATCGCGCGCTGATGGGCGGAGCCAGCTTCGTCTACAATGGCAAAGTGAAATAGCCGGATAAAATATGACGAGGACCCTGGCCTCAGTCTTGCTTTTAGCTTCTATCCTCTACCCGTCGATCTCCCATGGCCGCGAATCATTTGATTCCCTTTTAGCCTACCAAAATGAAAATGACTCCAGTCGAATCGGTGGACCTGGAACCGACAAGTCCTACACGAATGGATTTCGTTGGACCTACGCCTTTCGGTCTGAGCCCCACCCCTTCTTGCGCCAGATTGCCGAAATCGAAGAGGATACCAACACCAGTTATCACATCGGATTTTCGCAGAAAATCTTCACGCCGGAAGACACTTTCAATTCCGCTCCGGTGGAGGATGATCAACCCTATGCAGCGTGGCTTTATTTTAGTTTGGGTGCCAACTTTCAAAGTTCCAATTGGATGCAATCCTGGGATTTTTCATTGGGTACCATAGGACCCAATGCCCTTGGCAAAACGGTACAAAATTCCTTTCACTACTTAAGCGGAGATCCCGAAACGCGCGGCTGGTCCAATCAATTGCGTGACGAACCCACGTTTCAGCTGAACTACCAGCTTCGGCATCGGGTGGTTTTGGCCGGTTCTCCCGATCGGTATTACTCCGATCTGATCCCCTACTTCGGCGCTGGGTTAGGCAATGTTTTAATCGGACTTCAAACTGGTGGATTTTTTCGACTGGGTTATCAGATGGGCGAAGACCTAGGTCCCACCCGACTTTCCACTTTTGGTGGCGACGCCTATCCTATTTCTAAATTAATTCCCACGAATTCTAATTTTGGCATTTACGCCTTCGCCGGGGTCAGTGCCGCCGCTATTGGACGCAATATTTTCCTTGATGGGAATACTTTTGCCGACAGTCAGAGCGTGGATAAACTTCCGTTTGTCTATTCTTGGGAACGCGGTCTAGCCTTTCGAGCTTACCGGCTTCACACCTCTTGGCGATACATCTCTTTGTCACCTGAGTTTCGCCAACGACGACGATCGCAAGATCTCGTGTCTCTGCAGTTTATCTATCTATGGGGTGGATAACTTAAACTCGACCCAATTTTTTAAAATGGCGAGCAAAACCGCGCTTTTCGTCTAACATAACCAAATCAACGATCTGATCATTCGACACCCGGTAGAGTTTTTTGAGCTTCGAAAGTTTCTCAACTGGAAAACGGCAACGACCACGCTCAACATTAGATACAAATTGAGGTGTGGTGTAGCCGAGGGCTTCGGATACTTCTCGTTGCGTGAGACCCGCTCTTTCGCGGAGTTTTCGCCAAACATTTGCCGAGGATGAATCTTTCTGAGTTCTCATAGATTCTGTTTAGAAAACGGTTTCGAGGGTGTCAAGCAGCTCTCATTAAATCCGATCGAGCCGGCTCCTCAATATCTGATCCGCTAGAACTAGCCATGTCATGGCCTCCACGACAGGAACAGCTCGGGTCACAATACTTGGGTCATGACGCCCCACTTTCGCCATGTCTCCACGTGTACTTGTGGGTTTAAAAACGATTTTAATCGATATGGGATCACCCGTCGTAATTCCGCCGCGAACACCCGCATAGTCTTGTCCGGGACCATGAAACTCTCGGCCGGACATTTTAGCCGCTTCAAAACCCACGCCGAATTCGACTCCCAGAGTCGCACCAATGCTTAAAAATGCGCTCCCGAATTGCGATTTTATCTTGCCAAATACGGGTTGACCAAGACCTCGAGGCAAACCGGCCGCCCGAAGAAAAATCTCGCCGCCATAACTTTCACCCGTTTCGCGAGCTTGAGTGAGGAGCATTTGCATTTGCTCATTTTTCTCCGCACTCGGACAGCGCACACTGAACTCATCAATCTGCCAGGGATCGCCTTCCAAGGCTTCGGCCACGTCGACACAATCGGCATCATTTAATCCAATCAGACCCATGCGAGAAACAAAGGCGATGACCTGGGCTTCGGGATAAAGTTGAGTCACCATCATTCGGGCGATGGCACCGCCGAGAACACGACTCACAGTTTCGCGCCCTGAGGCCCGTCCACTGCCGCGCGGATCGGAGTGACCGAATTTTTCTTGCCATAGGTCGGTCGCATGCCCCGGGCGCATGGCCAGGTTTTCTTTGGTGTAGTCACTCGAGCGAGCGTCCACGTTCCGAATGACGGCTGCGATCGGTGTGCCGAGCGTAATGTTCTCGTACACGCCCGAGAGAATTTCGACTTGGTCGGGCTCTTGTCGCATGGAAGTCATGGCGTTTAATCCTGGACGACGTCGTTCCAAAAATCGATTGAGCATCTCTTGCTGCCAAACCACTCCGGCTGGGCAGCCTTCCACCACGGTTCCCATAGCCGGCCCATGGCTTTCTCCGAAGGTCGTTAAACTAAATAGCTCACCAAACTGATTGGGTCTCACCGCAAGGTCTCCTCAAGTCGCAACCATAAATTCTGCTGCGCCTTGGCCTGCAGTTTAAACATTTTTAGCCCGGATTGATAGGGCACATGGCGCAGGACAGCCAACTCCAATCCCGGCGAATCGTCTGTGTAATTCAGATCAAGAATGCATTTGATTTCACAATCTTCCCGGGGCCACAGGAATTCGCGACTACGACCCACAGCCCAGATCAGTGGGTCGGCTCTTAGTGTACCCTCACCACCCTGCCGGGCCGAAATCATTTGTACACTCGGGAAAGCCGTGCGCACACTCGAGCGAACTCCTCCTCCTCCCCATAGTACCGGAGAAGAGCCCTCGACTTCTTTTGCGAGCTCCAGCAAAGCCTCCACATCGGTGTTGTCAGCTAAAATCCCGTCCGATCTTACGATCAAAGTGTTGGCCGATTGAAGTTCTCTCACGCGTTCTGACTGACGCTCGGCCAAGTCGACCGCCGCGGACTTGAGCGGTGAGGTCACGGCTGCAAACCGAAGTCCAAGCTTGAGCAAGATGGGCCAAGCTTCGCGCACATCCCCTTCGCGCATCGGGATGGCCACGAACGGCGTCGATCGAGCACCGAAGAATTCAAGGTGCTCAACCGGAGAGCGGCTGGCGTGAATCGGGTGTCCCAAAACGGCTGCAAAACCAGACCATGATTTTGGCGTGCGCCAAGCTTGCCACAACAAGGGTTGATCTAAAGCGCTCCCTTCGGACTCTCGAAAGAAATGAAGGGGCATCTGCGGTCCAAACAAAGTGCGATACCACTGCCACCGACCCTCGGGGGACCTGGGCAAGAAGGCACGGCTCTTGGGATTTTCCAACCACCATTGGTGGCCCAATTCCAGATCCGAAAAAGTCTCAATCAACGGTGACCACTTCAATACGGAGGCCAAATTCTCGAAGCGGGCCAATCGCGCTGGGCCCCCTTTCACCGGCCCTTCATGTAAAGAAATGACGTCCCACTTTTTCTTGGGATCACCCAGCTCCAAAGCCCAGTCCACCGCCCCGACTGCCGGAATTTTCGCCTCCAGGTTCCGAACAGAAAAAAGTAAGTGGGAGGCCGGAATGTCTCTGCAGGCCTGTGCAATCTGGTCGCTCGACAACAAGTCCGAGCGCAGTTCATAAAAACGAACTCCCCAGTTTTCTCGCCTTTTCCAGAAGGTCGTCCAATTTCGAAAATCGGATGATAGTAGAGTTCGCACAAAGGGCAAATTCCAAGCCGGAGTCTCGGTGAAAAAACTCTCCAATCCCACGGTGCCGCCTTCTGGTAACCCAATTTGTTCGTGAGCCCAGTGGGAGAACCGCTTTTCTCTTACTTCATAACGCTGAAGATACTCTTCGAGAGGAGATTCCTTTGGATTCAGCCGAGGCCGGTTCAAGAAGCAGCGGCCAGAGGCGTCCGTACTTCGACGAATCCATACAACATGCGCCCCTTCGGGAATCTGCTCCAGTCCCGCGCCCGCGGCTACGAGTGTGGGGCGAGACGGGTTTTTCACAAGTTCAGTTAGCACTTGAATTTCGATCTTGCGAAAATGGCTCTCATCGGCAATCAGACGCGCTAACGATTGGCCCGTGCTTCGCTCGATCTCCTCATCAAGATCCAAAACTCTTAGCTCAGGCTGCTGCTGACGAATGAGTTGAGCCAGAGTCGATTTGCCGACTCCTCGATGTCCAACCAAAATCGTGACGCCCGAGATCATACCTGCTCTTACAAATTCTCTTTGTGAATGTCAGCGAATTTCCCGATAATTTTGGCATTCATGTCTAGAAAACTACTCAGCGATCGGCAATTCTCGAGCCTCTTTTGGACCCAATTCCTCGGGGCCTTGAATGACAATTTTTTCAAGAACGCCTTGGTGGTCCTGATGACCTACAAGAGTGTTCGGGTGTTCGGCATGGACACCAAGTCTTTGGTGGCCCTAGCCGGAGGCATTTTCATTCTGCCGTTTTTTCTATTCTCGCCCTTTGCCGGTCGACTCACCGACAAATGGGAGAAATCTCATGTCGTACGGCTTACAAAAATTTGGGAATTGGGCATCATGGTACTTGGCGTGCTCGGATTTGCTCTGAGTAGCTACTACCTGCTTCTTTTTGTTTTGTTCTTAATGGGGACTCAATCGACTTTCTTCGGACCGGCGAAATACAGCCTGATTCCGCAGCTCGTGGGTAAAGACGACCTAGTGAAGGCCAACGCCTACGTCGAAACGGCCACCTTTATGTCCATCTTAATTGGCTCTATCGCAGGGGGTTTGGCTGCGGGATCCACCCAGGCTGTCCTTTTGACCTCCATCGGTGTCGTCGGGTTTGCCCTTATGGGAATTTGGACGAGTCGAAGACTGAAGCCGGTTTCCGTTGGTGATCCCTTTGTTGAACTTTCGATCAATCCCCTGCCCGCTCTCGATGAAATGTGGGACTTGCTTGCCGATCGACCGGCCATGCTCAAAGCGGTCGTAGGTATCTCCTGGTTTTGGTTTGTTGGGGCGGGTCTGCTGTCTATCTTGCCCTCCTTCTGCAAAGAGTTTCTTCTTGTTGACGAGACGGTACTAACCACTTTCTTGGCTACATTCACCGCCGGAATCGGGGTTGGCTCGCTGATCTGCTCACGAATTTCCAAGCAGCGAATCGAAATGGGCCTTGTTCCCCTTGGCGCGGTCGGAATGTCTTTGTTCATGGCCGACATGTCGCTCGTTTCCCCAACTTGGTTTGGCGCCATCAATCAGGCCATGGGGTTGGGTCAATTTCTATCCTACTTTGAGGCCAAAAGACTCTTTGTGGATCTCTTTATGATCTCGGTCTTTGGCGGCATCATGATTGTGCCACTTTACGCACTCATGCAGGAAAGAAGTGAATGGGAGAGTCGCTCCCGGGTGATCGCGGCCAACAATGTCTTAAATGCTGGATTCATCGTTGTCTCTTCCGTTTTGCTCATGGTCCTCTACCGATTCAATTTCACCATGTCCGACGCCATCTTGGTGTTAGGTGGGCTGAATGTCGTGGTGGTGATTGCTCTCACATTATCCGAAGCCGAATTTGTCATGGCGACCGCGGCATTTTTTTGGACGCGACTTCGCCACCGTCCCAAGGTTTCTGGACTTCAGCACCTTCCCACAAAGGGATCTTTCTTATTGGCGGCCAACCACGTGACCCCCATGGACTGGCTTCTGATTGCGGGCGTGTTGCCGAAACCGGTTCGCTTTTTGATTCATCCCAAGCATTTTGAAAGTGCTGGGCACGCCTTTCTGCTGCGCCGAGGACGAATGATTCCGGCCTCCGGTCATTCAGAAGATCAACATGTCGCCCATCTTGCCATTCACTCGGCGGCGACAGCCCTTCAGGCCGGCGAGATTGTGGGCATGTTTCCCGAGGGCCATGTAACCCACACTGGCAAAATGGGCGAGTTGCGACCTGAAATATTGGACGTCGTCAAACGGAGCCAAGCCCAAGTGATACCTGTTTATCTGTATGGATTGTGGAGGCGCGCGGCCAAGCCAAAATCCGGCCCCATTCAGATCCGCTTTGGCCGCCCCATTCCGCCCGACGACTTTAGTTTAGCTCGGTTGGAAAGAGATTTTAGAGAACTTGCTCCAAGTTCAACTTGAGTACCTCTCTCTTTTGCCGAATGTAGTATCGAATGGCCAAGGACCTTTCTTCTTTTAAAATTTTATTGTCGGCCTCGATCGACCGCATCAGCTCCTTTTGAACTCGGTCCTTCATTTTCGCATCGGTGTCCACGGCCCTCACGATATCTCGGTAAGTCTCCCCATCACAGAATCCGGCGGCAGCGGTTAGAAGCAGATATTCATTGAAGCGCTCGGGCCTAGTGACGCTCTCGGCTTTTTCGTTCCTTCTTAACTGATCGATGTATCCAATGCTCTTTAAGAAAGCACCTAGCTTATAGCCAGATCGGCAGAGACTGGGATTCTGAAAGATCAACCAAAAGATACTCTGACCTTCATGGTTTATCTCCTGCGCGATCCCCGGAATTCTTCTTAGAAGAAACATGGAGTACGAGTCTCCGATGGACGCCAAAATACGATCTCGGCCGTCCGATCGACCGCAAGACCCAAAAGAATTTCCAGATTCGAGCAGAAGGTTTAAAATGTCGGTGTTCTGCAAGTTGGCCGGTACCATGCGGCCGGGGTCAAAAGCCTTTGAATAGCCCCGCATACTAAATCCCGGGTTCAGCGAACAGTGCAGACTATCGCGAGTCTCACTGTCCACCAGAGGTAAGAGAACTCTCACCACAGATAAGAATCCCTGGCTTACAGCCTCCTGGGCCGCCTGGTTAATTTCTTGCTGGTCTGGCGATTTTTTAGCGAGCCACCCTCGTAGTGCGGAGACTCTTCCTTCCTTCGCAAGACTAACGAAATGATCGTACTTTCCAGGCTCTTTAGGTCGATCTGATTTAAGTTCAATGAAGCGATTCACCACTGGCGCCACAATTTGATTATTGGCGAGTTGCTCTTGGGAGTAAGTGAGCTGAGACATATCAGCCGATTCAAGAATTCGCTCTGAGCTCTCAAAGACCTCAACCAAATCCATGTGAAGATGACCGTCTTTGGGCTGTAGATCGAAGCGGATCTTCTGCCCAGACTCCAGGGAAATGCTTTGCCCCTTCTTGATGATGGCTCCATTGCACCGACCACGGCCCAGCGGAATGATCACGGGGGTAAAAGGACTTTCCTCAGGAAAGTATTTGGCCATCAATGTTGGGATACGAACCTCAATTTTAGGTTCTTCAGGCGATTCATTAGGCCAAACATAATTGGTGATCATCAAATTCTTCTCGGATCTGAAACTTCCAATGAACGGGTCAAACTGTTCATCCCGCGGCTCCACAGCACAAGGTAGATCGGGCAGCTCAGCCTTTGGAAGGACCGGCGTCCAGTCCTGAACCGCCGCTTTCTCACTCTTGGCGCAGCCAGCTAAAATCAGCATCGTTAGGATTAAAATTTTATCGAGCCTCATAGAACACCACTCCTTCTAAGTTCGGTAGAAGTGGAAGGAGCAATTCGAAGGCCTGATTAAATCCTCATTATTCCAAATGAACGAGTGATGTCTGATTCTCAGGACAAATCGGTCGAAAGATTCGGACGGCCCGCGGTTCGGTTCAGCGCTCTGGATCTTGGGTCCGATCGAAAATCACGAGCGCATCTAAAATACCGTCAAGGGCTGGGGAGTTCGTATTGTAAACACATCGATACCGTTCTTTAAACATCGGGGCGTACTCGTGAAGAATGGGGGCCGACTTGGCCCGGATCAATTGACAAATCAACCGGGGCCGAAGCTCGGGGCGAGTTAACGTTTCAGGGTTGATGGCCTTCGCAATCCATTCACGTTCCTTATTTATTGATTTGTCGACCGGTTTGCCTTCGATAAAAGTCTCGACCAACTGGTAAAGGTCAATCATTTGATTGGATATGGCGCCCACTTCGGCCAGCTGCGCTGGCGACAATTGCGAGGAGCGGCCCGCTTTGACGGACTCGGCCAACTCCACTGTAAATTTCTCAAGCCGCTGGTAAACGGCCTGCTTTTGAGCGCGAACCTCAACCACCAATCGGGGGTTCTGAATTTCAATGTCGTCGCTAAAGGCGCCGTAGGTGAACAATCCACTGTCCGAGAAGAGTCTGGCCAATAGATTCACCACCCTCTGCACGTACTCGTGATCGACGAGCTCGTAAGTCACGAGATCCGGCCATCGATGGGCGATTCTCATCTTGAAGTCATGGAGAATACTAAGGCGAGTGGTTTTTCCGTCTTTTCGAAGAATTCGACGCATATTTCTTAAGAAGAATTTTTGGGTGGCTTGCGCCTCTTTCTCGCCAAAACCGTTAAGGTGCGCGATTTCGTGCGCCAATAATGCCACCACATCGACTTGCAAGGAACCCGTCGGAAGGCGCATAAGTCCGTAGACACTGACGCAGACCTCGGCCTCCCGTGCCAACTTAGAAACCGAAGCTAGGTATTTGTGATCATGTGGACCCTGACATAGACCATCGGTTTTAAGCTGAAGTTTTTTCTCCTCAAGATATTTAAGATCGAGCTTTCGAACCGGCGTATATTCGGCCCCTATCGCCTTGGATAAAACCTGATGGGCTGTTTTTCCCTCCTCATCCAGCGGGACAACCTGACGGTCCTCGGTCAGAAACAAGCTGAGTGCCTGTAACAAAACATTGGCGTCTTCACGTCCATAGAAAAGCTTCCACGCTTTCTCAATCGAATCTTTGACGTCTTCTTCTGTGCTAAAAAGAAAGTCTCCGCCGCCACCACCGTCGACCACTCCACCACCTCCATTGCTGTGGGTGTGGCTCTTCTTGGCGCAAGCCGCGGTTAGAAAGGTAAGACCTAGGAGGAGGCTGAGAATCGATTTTTTGACCATTTTCCACCCATTGAATTTCAATCGAGCAAACTCTATGCATTTCTGATGCCCTTAGAAAGCACAGTCAGGAGTCACTACCGTCGAATGTATTGCAGATGGGACTTCCAGCCCTCAATAACGCCGAATTTTGTTCAATATCTTGGAACCAAATCCGGAACCAGCACCATAGGCTTCGCCTATCCTACACCCAGAAGAATCCTGTTACCCAATCCCTAGTACCCGCTCTACCTTGGGTCCCCACAAGGGGGTACTTATGAAACTGTTTGCAATGGCCATAGTCTT
>JBFWON010000044.1:0-30410 GCA_050250515.1 Bdellovibrionales bacterium
TGCACTTGCCACCGGAGCAAACGGTGTTTACGCCGCAAGAGAGTCTGTTCTTGAATTTTATCATTGGGGCTCTCGTGCTCGACTTCAACTCGGCGGGTGTCTATCGAACGATGAAATCTCTCAAACCCTATCCGATCCATGCACAAGTTCGTCCTGATCGTGTTTCTATTTTAGGGCAAGTGGGTGGAAAACTGATGCCCGTTTTGGAGTACGCTCCACCGACACTTTTCAAACTCTTATTCCCGTCAAAGTGAGGATACGGGCTGAGGAGTGAATATCTCCCCAGCCCGTCGAAAGAAAGCCCTGCTACGGGGCTTTTGAGACGGTCAACGAGACATAGACGGAGCGACATCCAGCCAAACCCGTCAACTGAGCTCGCAAGCCATAGCGAACGTCCTTTCTTAAGGGGACAGCGCTTGAAAAATAATTGAACCTTTGCCTTGCGACGACTTGGCCTTGGTTGTCGTACTCTTCGATAAAGTACTGATGCTGAACTTTTTGAATGTCACACCCGCCAGCAGTGGCGACGGCCGCGCCTTCGAAGTAAAGACCCATGTCGACCGGCGGTGTGTAGAAGAGGACTTTTTCATAGCTGTCCTGGCCGGTGGGCGGAATCTCCAAGAGATTGTAAATGCCGTCACCTACTTTTTCTGAAACTTTTAGGTTTTCATCCTGTTTCACTGGCGCGGGCTCTTCCACTTTGGCTTTAGGTTTGCCACAGGCTGTGAGAATCATGACCATAGCCAGTCCGGTGACAAAACCGTTGCCCACGACGCGGGCCATGTTCAGGGCTTTCGCTTGAGTTTTCATAAGGGTCGCTCCTTTGAGTTGGTTAATGAACCCAAGATAGGCGCCCACTTGTATCTGAAGTATTAATTCGCAGGCCAATTTCTTTGATTCAGTTATGCATTTAGTATAATTTCACTTTCATGATTGAAGAGACCGACTATCGAGAGGCCTTGCGCGAAAGACTTAAGACTTTGCAAAAGCGCGGACGCTCGCTCAACTGGCGCATGATTGCCGATCGAATTCCTGTTCAGTACACGTTTTTATCCAAATGTCTGAACCGACCCGAAACTCATTTGAACGAAGATCATCTTTTTCGGGTCTGTGAAATTTTAGATTTTCTGCCGAGTGAGACCGAGTTTATCTTAGCCCTTCGCGCCCGCGAAACCGCTACCCACCCGAGCCGAAAGGAATTTCTGACCCAGAAAATCGAGAAGATTCGCAAAGAGCAGGTCGTGCGTGCCGAGCATCGTCAGGTCGACAGCACAATTAGCGCCGAGCTGGATTATCTTCTAGATCCGCTGGCGACCTTGGTGAGGACCGCGCTCTATTTGAAGGATCTGCAGACCAACCCCTGGCAACTGGTCACACGCCTGGGAATCTCGCGTGAACAGCTGAAGAAGATTTTAGAAAAGCTCGAAAGACTTGGTTTTATCGAACTCGACAGCCAGAGAGAAAAAATCAAATCCTATGTGCCCCGCCCCCTGCACTGGGGAAGACAGCATCCATTGATGCGAGCCCATCAACAGAGCGTAAAACTTAGTCTGCTCGAACGTCTTCGTCGAACCGAAGAAGAAGACAAAGAGAGCTTCTTTGTCACCTTCACCATGAATGATCAGGGATTTGATGAGGCCAAAAAGCTGATTCAAGAGACGCTTAAAAAGCTTCAGGCCATTAGCGAAAAAAGCCAACACAAAAACGTTTATCAGTTTAGCTTGGATTTTCTGAAGGTGCTTTAGCCTCTTCGGCTGGCAAAAAGGGCCACCACTGAGAATTGAGTGCCGCCACCATGTTCTTACCTGGACGATTTTGATATTTGTCGACCAGCTCTTTCAAACACTTTTCAAGATCTTTTTTGAAGCTCGAGACGTCGTCATTTGACATCGAAAAGACCATGGATTGGAAATTTCGCATCTCGACCGGGACTGACGTCAGCGCTTTTTCCGATTGTTCCAGCATCTGCTGATGGTACGTTTGAACGGCCGAAGACTCTTGCCCATCACCCACTAGGGTTTGGCATTGACTGGGCTTTAACAAATCGCCCTCGCGGGCCAAGAGGCCAAGTCCTATCAACCGTTCCACGGCGGCATCGACTTCGGTCACCTCTAGATCCAATACCGAGGCCAAACGGTCTGACGAATGAAACTCTGGGCCCAAATCCACAAGCTCAAGTAGGGCCATATGATGCCAACCCGAAATGGCTTCGAATTGATCGAGGGAGAGCCTAGATTCTTGCTGCGTCACTCGTCTTTCGATTCGCTGCTTGGCCTCGAGTCGTTTTTCCTCGGACCCGTTATGACGAAAAACAATCAGATCGTAAAAGTGTTCAATGTGGTTCTCACTCAAACCGACCTTTTTTCCGATGTCCAAAACGCGCTCACGTGAAAAAGAGGTTTTACCCTTCAAAAACTCACACAGTGTCGAAGCGCTTAAGTCCAAATCCCGCGCAAAGGCGCGCATGGAATAATGGGGATTCCGTCCCCTACGCTCGAAATAAATATTCTGTAAATAATCAGATGCTTGTAAGGGAAAAAAGCTTTCTTTCAGCATAGGGGAAAAGACTTGCCGAACCCTGCCGAACAGGCAATGCCCAGCGCGCAATGTTTAGCGCACGCCGAGCTGATAAAATTGGCTATTACCACCAAAAAGGCCGATGGCCGTGACCTGATCAGGTGAGCCACCGCCAAACCCACTGCCTAGATTGACCATGCGATTGAGGACAGTCGCTGGTGAGGCCATGCTGCCATATTGAACCGGAGGACTAAAAGTTAATACTCCACTCGTGCAGCTCGAAAGCTGAACGAAAGAAATCTTAGTTGGGTAAGTGGCGTTTTCGTAGGTAAACAGGAATCCCTGCTGCCCTGATATAAAGGCAGGGATCGCGTCCTGAATTCCACCAGTCGAGGCCGTGAACGACATTCCATTCGAGGACAATCCTCCACCGGCTAGGGCTGCATTGGAGGTTCCACAAGTCGAAGAATTGCCTTCGAAGGGATGGATCTTGTGGTTGGTCGCGAGCGTCCCATCACTTGGATCAAATGTTAGGAAGGCACGTTGTGCACCAGGTCCTGCGGCGCCCAAGTACATGCACCTGACACGTTTATGATTCTGTACAGACACCGTGTTGCCATAGGTAATGGGACCTGACGCCCAACCACCAGCCGAGTCATCTATTTTTTTAGCCGCGAAGTAATAGTTGGTGTTGTCGGCGGCGCCCACGGCGAAAAGTTCATCCCCACAGCGTGCATATCCAATCGGATCACCTGCAATAGGTCCATTGAGTCCATAATACGAGGGAAAAAACACCGTTCCCGAAAAACTTCCGGCCGAATAGGTTGGGAACGTGCCCGTGTTCGTACCATTGCCGCCATAATCCGACATTTTATGGATGAACGGAGTCGCAGCCTGCTTGGAAATCACAATGTCGTAAATGTGTTCATTGGCCAGTGAATAAGATCCAGCCCAGTTTATTGTGGCGCTCGTTCCATGGCCTTCGTAGGCTCCGTAATAGTACGCCGTGTGATCGGCTGTGTACTCCAATGCCACGAAGATGAAGCTTTGTCCGTTCTGGTTAATCACAAACACTTTTGCGAAGGCCGGGCCGGTCCCGGAGGCAATATCTGTTGGAAGTTCAAATCTCATCAGCGGTTTATTGGCAAAATTACCATAGGAGGACGGAATGTGGGCTAAGTAAAGATCGGTACCATCATCCACAAGCGAGACTGGCGATCCACCATCGAGAGGATTTTCGCTCACGGCCAAAACGGTTTCGGTGGTCGATTTCACCAGGGAATAAATGCCACCCGTTGCCGTACCATCGGTCATTGCCATGTTTTCCACCGGAAAAGGAGAAGGAGGAGAAATTGACGTGGTATCCAAAAGATTGGGTATTACCCCAGCAGGCGCTGTCCAATGCGCTGGGTTCAGCATCCAAGTCACTGAACTTGGAACGGCGGGAGTTGGAGTAGGCCCTTCACTGACCGCTTTTCCATCGCTATTTAAATAAAGTGCGTTTAGCTTCACATTTTGACTGGGGCCCACTATCGCCATTTGATAATAAAAACGCAAAGAGCTGATCGAGTTGCTGATTTGATCATCGATCATTGCCAAACCTGTGATCTTATTGGCGACCGAGCTATGTTGAATGGTGCCCGAGGTGTAATCATCGTAGATGGCGTCTGTGCCGGCATTAGAGGGCGCGTGGTACCCAACTGCGCACGTAGCACCGAGATCGCAATCCACACCCATACTGTCGAGTGGCGAAATTCTCATCCCGAGGGGATACGCCGGATTGTCCGTGATGTCTTTGAGGTCAAAGCATTGGGCCGGCGATACACTACCATTGCTCAACGAAATGTAATCAATGGGCGCCATCACCCGTTGGCCAGTACAGCCCGACCAATGCAATCCATAAGTCACTTCCACATCGGTACCATTGGCGCTAAGAAACGGGTCCATCCCCGTGTCAGCCGTCACTGGCGTGTCAGAGGCTAAATTCAAAAGAAGAAGTGTCCCAGGTGACGGACATGCAGTGGTACCAACTAAAGTCAAATCACCCGTTTCGACCACGTCCTCATAAAGGCCATTGTTAGCGGCGTAGGTCGGATCGACCTGCACTTTCAACCGTAGCACCACATCGTTCGCCGCCCCGTTCGCATTGATCAAGTTGTAGAGATCTGTGGCTGGAGCCCCTCCGGTCGAAACTATCGGAGCGGAGGCTACAGTTTGCGCCCCCCCAGAAAAGCCGATATCAATGATATTAATTGAAGTCCAATTGGCGCCGTCGTCCACTGTCGCCCAAGCCCCTAACACGTCCGAAGCCTGTATGTTCTGGCTGCCTTTCTTAATAATAAAATTGTGATAGCTATTTAAAATGGCGCTCTTTAAGAATGTGTAGTCGCCAGCACCTAGTCCAGGCGTCCATGTCAGAGTGTTGGAAAGATCACTTCCCACCAATTTAATATTCAGCGACTCAGTGACTCCGTGGCTATAAACTTCCACACCGGCGTCATGATAAATTCGACTTGGGCCGTCCCCCGTGTAAGGACAAAGCACCAACTTGGTCTCAGGAACATTCGTGATATCCACCGAATAATCGTAAACCCCTGGCGTGGTAGGGATATCACCCCACATGGGCAAAAAGTGGTTGGCCATCAAAGCGCTACACCGAATTCCACTGTCACCACGAATTTTGTTATCTGGTGGTGGAGGTGCGTTTACTGCCAATACGAACGGAGTCACGCCATGAATTGGCAAGTCACCATCTAAAACTCCAGGTAAGAAAGACCAATCCATCGAATAGGTGCCAGCACCGTTGTTAGCGGCGGATACAAAATCGACCCCATAGGGAGTGGCTTTACCGCGAAACGGTCCACGAAAGCCAGCAACAGAATCATGACCATTACGCAAAGATTTTACGTCAAAATGTATAGTCGAATTGTAATCCTGATTGTCGTCGTGGCAAACACTGCCCGAACCCGTCGGATCATAGCCCAAGCCACCCGCTATGGGGCCAGCATCGGCAGACGTAGGAGAACCACCTTCCCAATTGATTGGAGTGCTCGTAGTTGGAATATAAAGTCCTTGAACCGGAATGGAAGCGCGGCTGTCGTAACAAGATCGGTAACTCCCGGGAACAGCCGGCCCAAAAAAGCCCACGATCATTTGATAGGCGGGCTCGGTTTGCCATCCACCATCTCGCTCGCGATCGCCTGATGGAACTTGTGCACGGAACACAGCCGGAGATCCAGCAAACTGTGGAGAATTCAAATGCATGTCGAGCAAGAGGGGCTGTCCATTCAAGAAGTAATTGAATCGGGTGCTTCCATCTAAGACGAAAAGATTAAACCATCCCGCAAACATCATGCTTCCCATGACAATCATTTCAGGTTTGGCATTGGGCGGGGCAAAGCGAGTTTCTAAAAATCCTGATGGTCCGCCGCTAGGGGCTCCGTTCATAAAACGACCCGACACATACCCTTGTGTAGACGAGGCTCCCACCGATACTGGCGAAAGACTCACCGCCGTTTCACCAGCCCCAAGATTAACTGAAGCGTCGTCATAATAAAACTGCATCTGGTCGGAATCATTGTCATAGACCACAAGAGCTTGGACTAAGGTGGAATCACCTTTTGGTACATCGAGGGCAATTTCTTGGGGTGGCGAACATGTTTCCGTGGGACAGTCATGGGAATCCCAGTGCCACTGAATAACACCTGACACGGCGGGGCCACGGACATTGATAATTAAATGAGCGGGATTATATCCTGCCGGAGCGCCAAGGGCTCCGGCTTTACCTTGTGAACTTCCGCCGAACGCCAAGCGGATCTTGGAGGACTCTTTGGCCTTTCGGCTACAAGCGGACAGACCAACCGTAAGTGCCACTAATATTAGAATCGCAAAACGCGGATTCTTCAAAACGTACCTCCAACGCGTACCTAGACTTATCGACGGGCCCCTCCCAAATTTTTAGGCTAATTATGAGAAACCACGTAGATTTTAAGAAATCCTAGCAACTCGAGATCAGCTCAATTCGGATGGCCTTGTGTCCGCCCCAAAAAAACACATCGGCTCGAATCGCATCAGTTTGAAACAAACTGAACTTGATTAAAAATCTCCATGCCCTTATAAAATCTCCTACTCAGGGAGGCCCTTTTGATCTCTTCGATCGCTCTATTCACATTCACTGCTCTAAGTGTCGCCAATGCGGACACTCATAGTTTCGGTTTAACTGATATCACCAAAGTCGAAGTTCACAACAGCAGCGGGGATGTGAAAGTCATTGGAGTAACCTCAGGGCAGGCCATCGTCACCGCCACCAAGAAACAATTTGGATCACACTGTAAAATGACGATCGAGCAGCGTCAGGCCACCCTTTTTGTTGAAGTTCGACAGGCCGAAAATTCGTTTTTTGGTTGTGATGTCGACTTTGAAATTAAGGCCCCTCAAGCGGCAAAACTAGAGCTTAGCTCTGGCAGTGGAGATCTCACCATTCAAGGAACCTCGGGCGATTTGGAGTTTCGAACGGGTAGCGGCGATGTGATTGTCGATGGTGAAATCAAAACGATCATGGGCAAGGCTGGAAGCGGAGATGTTTCGATAAAGGGTCTAACGACAGGAGGCACCATCGTCACTGGCAGTGGAAAAATGAAACTTGTGTTTTCAATACCCCCAGCGATTGGAGAACTCGAACTTAAGACTGGCAGTGGAGACGCTGAGGTCGTGTTGCCTAAAGCGGCGCGGGTGCGAACCTCCCTTGCCGTTGGCAGCGGCAAAATCCGCAATGAGGTCGGCAACGATGCCTCTTCAAAATTCAAGATCACCGCTCGATCTGGCTCGGGTGATTTGAAAGTGAGATCCGAATGATCAAGGGGTATAAGGACTTTTATTATAATGTGACCGATATGAATCGCGCCGTTCGATTTTATACCGAAGCGCTGGGGATGAAAAAATCCTACGGCCACGAACATTGGACCACTATGGAGGTTGGAAATCTGCAATTAGGTCTACACTGGACCGAAGGTGAAAAAATTCCTTCCACTCCTCGGGATTCTCATGGGCAGCATTGTGGCGGCACTTTGACCTTTCATTCCGACAACATTAGCGAAGATCGCCGGAGTATTGAAGCTGCTGGCGGAAAGATTTTGGGCGAAACCAACGCAGATTGGGGCCATATGCTGGTGTTTGAAGACCTTGATGGTAATGTGATGAAGCTTATGAAACCGAATCACTAGGATCTTTATGAGTCTCGAATTTGAAAAATATGATCAGCGAAAATATCCAACGGTCCCGGTGGTCGACGGCTACACGGAATGGTCTGAGAGTTACGATCAAACCGTGTTTACCGAAATGTCCATCGACCTTTTAGAACGCATTTCTTGCATTCATTGGGCCAGTACAGAAAAAGTGTTGGACCTCGCTTGTGGGACTGGCCTCGTCGGTCGTTGGCTTAAGTCAAGAGGTGTTCGCCATGTGACCGGCTTGGATTTAACTCCGTCGATGCTCGAGGTGGCGCGCGCCAAGGGTGTGTATGACGACCTCCGGATCGTCGATATGCGAGACACAGGGCTTGAGGCTGGTCGATTCGAAGTCGTCACGAACTCGCTCGCTGACGAACACTTACCTGATCTGTTTCCCCTGTATCAAGAAGCCTTTCGTGTGACCAAAGATTGGGGCTACTACGTGACGGTCGGCTATCACCCCTTCTTTCTGTTAACCGGAGTTCCCACGCACTTCGATCGGGCCGATGGTCAGTCGATTTCAATCAAAAATTATATCCATATGTTCTCTGATCATTTTGCCGCAGCCACTCGGGCCGGCTGGCGATTGCGTGAACTGCACGAGCGCGTGGTAGATGAGAAGTGGGTCGCACAAAAGCCCTCTTGGCAGAAACATGTGGGTAAGCCGATTAGCTTTTTGCTAGCCTGGCAGAAGTAGATCACTACTTCTTCTGCATTTTGCTCAGAAGACGAAGTATCTCGAGGTAGAGCCAAATCAAAGTGACCAGAAGGCCAAAGGCCCCATACCACTCCATATGTTTGGGAGCACCTCGGTTTGAAGCGCTTTCTATAAAATCGAAATCGAGAACCAGGTTCAAGGCGGCCACGACCACAATGACGGCGGAGATCCCAATGCCAAGCGGGCCGCTTTCATGAATAAATGGAACACTCATGCCAAAAAAGCGCAAAGCCATATCGACTAAATACACAATGGCGATACCGCCGGTGGCGGCCACCACGCCCAACTTGAAATTTTCAGTGGCTTGAATGAGTTTGGATTGATAAGCGAACAACAGTGCCAAAAAAGTTCCAAACGTGCAAAATACAGCCTGGAGCACAATACCTGGATAACGAAATTCGAATAACGCGGAAATCGCCCCCAATGTCGCCCCTTCCAACACTGCATAGACGGGAGCCAAGTAAGGGGCTGTGTTCTTCTTAAAGATGATCACCATGGCCACGACGAACCCGCCAATGATCGCCGGGAAATACCAAAGCGGAATTTCAGGGGTCACACCCACACCCCAACCACTGGGGAAAGCCTGACTCCAAGACCAAGTGGCGGAAGCGAACACCATTAGAATCAAAAGGAAACTCTTTTGAACGGTGCCCGAGATGGTCATGTTTTGATCGGTGGAAACCAACCCTTGAAAAGCTTTATCTGAGAGGGCGGGATTTGCTGATCTCATACCAAGAGGAGATCTCTTGCGAGTGTAACTGTCAAGCGTCAAAAGGCGGCCGGGCTGCGCCCAGCCGCCGGTTGGTCGCTTAGTTTAGACTATCTGGATTAGCCAGAATCAAAATTGAAGCAACCACTTTGGCAAGATAGTTTTTATCGCCCTCGTAACCTTTTCGAATCAGCGTCCAGGCATCTTTTGATCCCGTGGCCGCGATGGCCTTTTGCACGTTCCCTTCACCCATATTGTAGGCAAGGACCGCCAACTGCCAGTCGTTGAACTGAAGCTTGTTAGAGAGCAGATAGCGTAAAGCCGCATCGGTTGAAAGAGGAATATCCAGTCTTTCATCAATCACTTGGTCGACCCGAAGTCCAAACTTGCGCGCCGTCGACGGAATGAACTGCCACAATCCGGCCGCTTTTGTCGAAGGATTGGCACTGGGGGGCAAATTTCTATACCCCGACTCAGCAATGGGAACGGCAGCGAGGGCCGAAGGGACGCCATATCGTTCAATGTATTCCTCGACAATGCGTCTTTGACTTTCGAGACGTTCAAGCGCACTTCGCATGTAAGTTCTGCCCTCAGGCGAGCCGATGTAGTGATTCAACTGCTCGACCACCATCTCGTTGACCACGATCGGAAAGTCTTTTTGCTGAGTCACCTGACCCGCCATGCGCCGAACTTGTTCGAGAGTCAGTCGACGATCCTGCACCATCCCCCGAAGCCCGTAGGCCGTCCCACCCATTAGCACGGTCACGAGCAAGAAGCTCAAGGCCAGAGCCGTCAGGCCCGTGGGCGGCTTTTCTTTTTTGCTGATCATAGATGCAATCCTCCTCTTGAGAATTTGGCGCTCCTTTCGCCAGCCAAAACCTGCGGCACCTGCAGGAAGGCCTGGTGAACGGAGCGCCGATTGAGCCACTTGGAGTAAGCAGCGGGAATACTCCTGTGGTGAAACGCGCTCACTCCTCAGCACGATTTCATCACAGGCAAACTCTTGCAAAATCGAAATTTGCCGGAACCACTTACGGGCGAACCAGTTCCACCAGCAAAAAGTTTCTAAGAACATCATTAAATGGATCCACATCGTGTCACCCTGTCGGTGATGTTGAAGTTCATGCGCCACCACCACCCTTCGTTGGCTGCTATCGAGCCAAATCTCGAGCGGGACCACTACAAAGAAACCACCGGGATTCCAAAAAGAATAGGGAACATGCGAGGCTTCTCCTAGTAGCATATGCACACGGCCCCATCGCCGCAGTTCGACCGCACGAACCGTTTTTCGGCAAAGAGAAACGTAAGCGATCAAGAGTCGAACTAGAGCAAAACTTAGAAGTGAGATCACACCCAAACCCAACAAAAGATCCCATGACTTCAAGTAGCTAAGCTGAGGACGATCGGTACGTTTTTGCACCTGATTTGTGACAATGGCCTGCCGTGCCGTTGGGCCCTGGCCATGGATTTCAACTCCATCGGCCCAAACTTTGGCTAAAGGTTCACCAAAGCCCGACCCTCGAGCGAAAAGCGAGAGCCCAGAGAAAAAAACCGCAGAGCCTAAAACCGCATATTGAAGTTTGAGCTTGGCGAACGAGAATTTTTCGAAGGTGACTCGGCTCGTGGCTATTCCACCGAACGCCAAAAGCACGTTCAAAATAAAATAGGTTCTAACGACCTCGAAGGGCGTCATTTGGGAGCCTGCGCACCGTCGATTAAGGCCCGAATCTCGGCGAGCTCGGTCTCATTGATCTCAATACTTCCAAGAAGCTGGCGAACCAAGGCCGAGGGAGTGTTATCGAAAACCCGCTCGACCACATGCCGAATGGTTCGGGCCTCGTACTCGGCTTTTTTTATTTTCGGGATATAAATATGACCTCGGCCTTCCTTTCGACTCCTAAGAATTCCTTTTTGCTCGAGGATGCGAAGAATCGTCGACACCGACGTGTACGCCAAGGGTCGAGCGCTCGGCAGCGCTGCCATCACGTCGGCCACACTGCCCTCTTCTAAGCGCCACAGGATGTTCATCAATTCCAATTCGGTTTCGGTCAATAACTTCGCTTTCATTTTCCCTCCCTGGGACCCGCTTAGAATGAACTAAGAGATTAGTTGGTAACAACTAAAATCTTAGTTCTTAGACCTTTGGCGTCAGGACGCTCAGTTGCTAAGAGCGGCCGCTTCTCCTATAAGTGTGGGCCATGCGAAAACTGGTCAAAGGTATTGTCGAGTTCAGGCGTAAAGGTCTTCCCGATTATCTACAAAAGTTCTCACGTCTGGCTGCGGGTCAGTCCCCCGACACATTGTTTATTGCGTGTTCGGATTCTCGGGTGGTGCCCAATTTATTCGCCTCGACCGATCCGGGGGATCTCTTCGTCATCCGAAATGTGGGCAATCTGATTCCTTGCTGCGATGAGCACGGTCACTCCGTCGCAGATGAGTCCGAAGCCGCCGCCGTGGAATTCGCCATTGGCAACCTGAAGGTGAAAGACATTATTGTTTGTGGTCACTCGGAGTGCGGCGCCATGCAGGCGATCTTGAACGGGCGCCAATTGGTGCCGGCCCCAAACCTGCGGGCTTGGCTTCGTCATGGTGAGGATGCTCTGGATGAATTGAGAACGCCCAAAGGACATGGGCTTTCTCCACTGAATGTTTTGTCTCAGAGAAATGTGTTGGCCCAATTGGATCACCTTCGCACCTACCCCCTCGTGATCGATCAAATCAAACGCGGCCAACTTCGGATTCATGGATGGTGGTTTGATCTAGAGACCGCCAGTGTGCTGGCCTATGACCAGACCACCGGAAAATTTGAGTTGATCGACGAAGCCGGCGCCGAAAAGATCCTTAGTCGAATGAATTCTTGAATCTATGATCTTCGGCAATGAGTCCATTTCAACCTACTCCAAAAGTAATATGACTATTTGGATGGCCCTCGCCTTTCAGGGGGGATTGTTGAACATAGGTGCCTTTATGGCCTGTGGAAATTTTGTGTCCCATGTGACAGGGTTTGCCACGCTCTTCGGCCTCGAAATGGAATCGGGAAATTCAGTGCACGCTTTAAGCCTTCTCATTGTACCTCTGTTTTTTCTTTTGGGGAGCATGCTGAGCGGAGTGTTGGTCGACTTGCGCCTAAAACTCAAACAAAGGCCCAATTACTATTTGGTCTTTGGGGTTTTGTTTTTTCTCACCTTGGCGGTCGCCATCGGTGGCTTTAACAACGCCTTTGCCGATTTTGGTGAGCCTCTAACAAGGTGGCCGGCCTTCGTTTTTGTTTCTCTGTTATGCTTCACTTGCGGCGTGCAAAATGGGACCGTAACTCTAGTTTCTAAAGCCGTAGTCCGAACCACGCATTTGACAGGTGTTACCACCGACTTAGGCATCGGACTGGTTCGAGTCCTCAACCGTCACAGGATTCAAAACCTTGGGGATGAAGGACTTGCCAATTGGATGCGACTGGGAATTATTATTTTCTTTGTCTTGGGATCGTTCGTCGGTGCGGTGATTTTTTCCCAATGGAAGTATCGCGGGTTCTTACTACCATGTACTGTCTCAGGGGTCTTGTTTGCTCTGACGTTGTACTTTCAAGTTTTTCGTAAAAACAAACGCCTTTAGATGTCTCAATTTGACCTTGAAGTTGGACCGGTCCGTCAAACTGATGCGCACAACCTCGTTTAGTTTGCGGGAATTTTAAATTTTACTTTTTTTTGAATTCGAAACCGGGCTGGCTCCGAAATGAATGTATGAGCAAATCTAAATGCGTCTTAGGATGGACGCTGGCCTCTATGGCCGTCATCCTCTTCACGGAAGATGTGAGAGCTGAAAAGCTCACCCGCTTTCGCACTGAAGCCGACCTTATTATCAGCGCCTCGGACCGCCAAAAACTGACGGTCCAACCCGGGCACGACATTCAAATTGTGCCCACCGAACACCTCGTCGACCGGGCCTTTCAATCTCCCTACATTGCCATATGGCGCGGAGTGACCGCGACGAATTTAGAAGGCATGAAAATTGAGTTGAAGGCCTCGGGGCCGAGCGGAGTGGATGTTTCGATTGATTGGGTTGGACCGGGATTTCGAGTCCAAGACATGTACCTGATGACGGGCCGATGTTTCGCGGTCGGCTGGCAAAATCCGACCGCCGCCTGGCACATCACGGGTCACCTATTTTTTCACCCCGAGACCAATGCGGTCTATTGGCGCGAATTTTCCATGGTCAACGAAATGCCAGGCCATGCCTTTGCAGGACTTGGTGATTGTGATCTGGATGAAGTCTCGACCAACGAGACCCTGCGACATCTTGAGAGTCTTGCCCAAGACCCCACATGGATCGGCGAAATCTTGAAGCAAACCATTCCCACGTGGAGTGTGGTGAGTGAGCGCCCCGCGCAGCTGCAAATCGTCGAGGCTTCGGCCATTGAAGTGAATCCTTGCCTTCGCCTTCTTTGGGAGCCGACAGAAAGCCAAGAGCTTCCCAATGGCGCTATGCGAGTCAAAGCCCACTTGGTGTTTGAAGCCAAGGGCTATGAAACTACGTGGCCCGATCTGCTTCGGACCGCCAGTGAAGAAGAAATCCTTTCGACCGAACGATCCATGTTGATATTGCCCAAAAACTTTATCGAGGCCGCCACCGATTTCACCAGCCGCTCGAGATCGATTCACGGACTTCTCCGTGGGCGCGAGATACCTGTCTATTGGGACCTGGCCGGAAATCGTAAAAAGCAAAACTTTGCTTGGGGAGATCTTGTCAACTTTCCGCTTTATCATCCAATGCTGTTCGACTTCACCACTTATGGCTCTGTTCAATTGGGTAATGCCACCCCCTCCGGTTCGACTCTTCAGTTTCGGCACTACAGCCGAATGGCCATCCATGCCCGCGCCGACGTTCGGGGGGAATGGGTTCCCTATTTCGACTTTCGAAGTAGTGAAACGGGGGGCGTCACCGCTTGGATCGCCGATGGACAGTTCAAATTTAAGATGTCCTTCGACAATTTACATATGAACTCTTACCCACAGTCCGCCTTTAAGGTGATCCGTGCGGTAGAGGAGTTTACAAATATGGATTACATCAACGACGGGGCCAATCGATTTTTCGCGACGCATGCGTTTGCAGTCCAACCGCCCGCTTTGGTGCCGGCAAAGGCCGGTCAGGCGGCACCCGCCCGCCTGATTCTCGGTTCTAAGTCACTTGGGATTCTTTTGGAGATTTCGGGTAACCCGGGCCAATTTAGCTTGGCCGGATACTAGAAACTAGTGCAGATCTTCACCACTGGTCTGCGAAACTCGGCGGGTGCGCTTTGTGCCCGCCACTTGCTCCTGCGCCCAGCGCACCTGATCGCGGGAGGCTCGAGCCGATCGCTTAGAGCGATCTAACTTTTCCTCAAGCTTAGCATTGCGCTTCTTTCGATTCGAGTACTCGCGGCGCAAGCGAAGAACTTCCGCGTCGGCCTTCTTCTTTTCTTGCTCGTAAGTTCTGGTTTCCGCTTTTAGCTTGGCCATCTCACGATCGAGCTCCTTCGCGTCTGCCTTAAAGCCCTTTCTAGTTTCCGCCAAGTTGGCCTGTACTTTTGAGCGCTCCTTTTTGACGTCGGCCAATCTTCCACGAACGTCTTTCGTAGCAGCTCGCTTTTCATCACGAGCTTTCTGAGCTTCAGCCAATTGACCTTGAAATTGAGTGACTTGTTCTTTTTTGGCTGCGACCTGTTGATCGAGTTTGGCCATCTCGGCTTCGAGCTTGGCTTTTTCCTTTGTCGCAGCGTCTTTGCGCTTTCTCAAGCTAGCCAAGTCGCCTTCAAGACGTCCTAGGTCCTTGGCGGATTGCTTGCGCTTCACCTTGGCTCGGGACTTGGCCTCGCGGGCCTCGCGCTCAAGTGCTGCGGTTTCCTTCTTCTCCCGGGCGAGTTCTTCTTTTCGTGTCTTGACGAGTTCGGCAGCAGCTTCGGACTCCATCATGACATCTTCTACTTCGACTCCAATTTCACTCTCGTCTCGAGCGTGAACCGGGGATCCGACAAAAGTCGCAGCCAAGAGCACAATCAGTAGGTGGTGGTTAGTTTTGACAGTCATACAGCTTCCCTTCATTAATATCTTGACGTAAGTCAGATCGGAATCGATCGACAAAAAATTGAAACTCGATATTTTCGTCGATATTTTTCCGGGCTGTCTCAGTTTGATATGCTGGACCAGCTAGATGGCGGCCTTGTATTTGAATTCTGGCTTGAAGAACTCGATGGTCAACTGCATCTCGGGATGATTGGGATAGGTCACAAATTGCGGCACATGGCCCGTGGATTTGAATCCTTCTTTCTCATCCCACGTAAAAACCGGATCGACGGAGTAAGTTTCGCCTTTTCGCCCCGTGACTTCGATCACCTCCACCACTCGGCGCTTTCCGTCGGAATTTCGCTCCATATGAATAACATAGTTCACCGTACTCGAAATGTCGTTTTTGATCATGTTGAGCGGCACTTCAACTCCCGCCCGCAAAATCATCGACTCCAGACGCCGAAGGGCATCAAAGGCCGAGTTGCAATGCAAGGTTGTCATGCTTCCGTCGTGACCCGTGTTCATGGCCAACAACATATCCCACGCTTCGCCTCCTCGACACTCACCAATGATAATTCGATCGGGGCGCATTCGCAGAGCGCTGCTAAGAAGATCCCGCATGGAAACCCCTGGATCTTGACCCATTGGGGGCTTCGTTTCCATCTGCACCAAGTTTTGCACCTGAAGCATCAGTTCGACTGTGTCTTCCATGGTAATAATGCGTTCTTCGGCCGGAATGAAGGAGCTCAATACGTTGAGCAAGGTGGTCTTACCACTGTTGGTACTGCCACTGATGATCAGGTTCTGACGACAGCGAACCAGTTGATAAAGAAAGACCACCAGTTTTTCGTTGCAAGTTCCTCGTTGTACCAACTCGCGGTGATTGAGGGGCTGATGTTTGTGCTTTCGAATGGTAATGATCGGGCCCTCGAGCGCCACAGGCGGTACAATGATGCTTAGACGAAATCCCCCGGGGAGGCGCGTGTCCAAACAGGGGTGCTTGCGATTGAGCTCTCGGCCAACGGCCACAGCGACCGAGGCGGCAAAGCGGTTGAGGGAGTCTAAATCTTCAAAGCCCCGATCCAATTGGTGAAGAGTTCCGCTTCGCTCGACGAAAATTCGATCCCATTTATTCACCATGATTTCAGTGACTTCTGGATCGGCTAAAAAAGATTTAAGCGGACCACTTTCGGTCTGCCAATCCCCGCCTGAGGTCGTCTGAAGTTTGGTTATTCCTGTATTGCTGAACGACACATAGTCTTGTCGGCCAACTGGGCGCTGCAGGCGAGTCCAGTCCAGTATCTGAAGCTAACAAAACGAGGTTAAATAAAAAGAATGAACTGGCCCGACACATTGACCCTAGCTCTCTTCCTGACGCTTCTTGTTCTCGTGTTAAGCGCCGTTCTAAGCGGAATCTATTTCGCCAACAAAGAGGCTTTCGGCCGAAATCACTTACGTCCCACTCTTCTTTGGTCCGGGGGAATCCTATTTTACCTCAGTGTGTTTTCACTGTGGGTTCGATCGGGGTATGCCGTTGAAAATCCTATCCCCGGCCTTCCGATCACATTTGCTGCCATACTTTTAGCCAGCGGGCTGTTCGCGCTGTCCCCCCAAGGCCGCCGACTCTCCGACATCTTACCGCTTAGCGCGCTCGTCCTGTTTCAAGGGTTTCGATTTCCACTTGAGCTCATCTTGCATTCCTGGGTAGAGCAAAAAACAGTTCCTTACACCATGACTTGGAACGCCGACAACTTTGATATCTGGAGCGGAATATTAGCCATCGGTCTGACTCCCTTAGTGACTCGACATCGCTTGTGGCCTTGGATCGCCAATGCGGTCGGTATCGCACTGCTCGTCAATGTGATGCGAGTTGTGATTCTCTCTTCGCCTCTGCCATTCGCCTGGGAGTTGGACCAACCGCTCACGTTGATTTTTCATTGGCCGCTGGCTCTTATTGGTCCAATTGCCGTGGGCGGTGCTTTAGCTGGGCATATTGTTCTGACACGCGCTTTGTTGAGACGATCAACTTGAGAATAGTGCAGGGTTTTTGAAAATATTCCGATAATTTGACTATGAAACTGACAAGGACGTTAGTGACATGGTTTCTGTTGGTCGGTCTTTTTAGCCTCGGGCTCCCCGCTTGCATGATCAACGACCTACCTGCCTGCGAAGTGAAAAATCCTGACGGCCAATATGACGACAGTTGTTCTAAGAGCTCCGGTACTAGTTTCAATATCGAATACAAAACGGCCGATGGTCATCGTCCCGACGGCCGTTTCAACTTTCCTTTAGCTCCTGGGGTTGGAAGCACTGAGGCTGATTTACAGGCCAAAAACGCCATTCAAGCTAAGTTCGATTTCTCGCCTCAATATCTTCAGTCTGAGCTGGATGAGATCGCCTACTATCGGGGAAACATTTGCGGCGAAGGCTACCGCTTGCTCGCAAGCCTGGGTGACATCAAGGTGTTAAAGGTACGAAGAACCAATACCTCTCATTTTGACTATGAGCTCTTATTGACCTGCTCCCCGTGACCGGATCGGTCACAACGATGTTGTCAGCAGATGATTCGACCAGCGCGAGATGGCCAGATTGATTTCGAGTTTGGCCCGGCGAACGTCGTCTTGCGGAGAAAAGTATTTGAGTATCAGAGGGCGATAAAGCTCGGCCATTTCCGGATTTCCCCGATGCTCTTTGCGATGATACCAGACCATGGCACCCATGACGGGATTGGACTCTCCCCGGACAAAATTGCCGTTGTTCATTCGACGCGTCCAAGAATAGATCTGCCGATTGAGCCATGAAATCGGCGTTGGTTTAAACGCCATCGCCATAAGATGACCAATCACCACATTGTTGTCGTCCACATCACGAGGTTCGACCCATCTGAATCGCCGGGCCGTATTCTCCCAATGGATGGGAACCTGATTGAGCAGAGTCCCAATCAGGTCAATCGTGTCGGTCACAAATAAAACTGGATAAAGTGGCGCGGTCCAATAGCCGCCCGCCCGGATGAACAAATCCAGGTGGGCTAAGAATGTATCTGGAATCTTTCTCCCCCTAATATTGTCTCCCGCTCGAACCGTATTTTGCGAAAAGAAACCACGGGCCATCACCCGTTTAAATAAACGCCAGAGACGCGGATAATCCTGATAAGCCCCGCAATACGCAATGACCGGCACCAGCTGATCACGGGAAGTGGTATCTGGATTCGAGTACCATTTTTCGGGATCAGGATGCCGAACGTAAACTCCGGGCTCAACTTCGAATTTATCCAAAATTTTTGAAGAGTCTTGTCGTTCGGGTGGCTCAACAATAATCAGGGTATTGCTGGACTCTTGATATCGCAGCCACTTGCCGAAGGCGTACATTCCCTCGCGCTGAAGGGAATCCCCACCATCGCCATCTTGCTGAACGATAATGGCATAAGCATCTACGTACATACATTTTTAGTATTACAAATTTATTCGATTTATATTTGGGGCTGTCTCATATTGAGTCAGTTGTGATCATGTATGATGACAACTTTTCCGATTTTCGTACCTTTCAATCAGAAAATCCTATCGAAGAAATAAGTTCGCCATTGGTCCAGTCGGGAATACGGACCATCGTCCCGAACCCCATATTTGATGCTGGTCCCAGCCGATTCTCGGGTCTATGATGCCCGATATGAAATACCTTCTTTGTTTGACCTTTGTCCTATCCATAATGGCTCCAACGGCCCATGCCGCTGTGTCGCCAGTCTCATTCGGAATTGCGCCGCCCGTACAATTTCCACCTTCTGACTTCACGGTCACCGGGGTCCGAGTGAGTGCTCTTTGGGGGCGGCACCGCAACATTTACGGAATTGATATCGGTGGGATCGGCAATATCACAGATGGTGACTTCACCGGCCTTGCCATCGCTGGCGGATTCAACCTCACTCACCAGACAACCAATGCGATAGGCATGCAAGCGGCTGGCTTTGGAAATTTCAATACAAATAAGGCGACCGTCACGGGAATTCAATTGGCCGGCATCATAAACAAGAACGACGCTGAGTCTGCAGTCAATGGCGTTCAGTTCGCCCTTGTCAATATGGCCGAACATACGACTATTCGCGGTCTGCAAGTCGGTGTCTACAATCGAGCCGGATCCGTCTATGGCTTGCAATTGGGACTTGTGAATCGATGTGACAACCTCCACGGTTTGCAAATCGGGCTCATTAACTTCCACCACAAAGGCACCTTTGTGGTATCCCCGATTCTTAATTTCGGCTTTTAAGTTCGATCTAAGAAAACGCGTTTCGGCTTGAGACGCTCACACGCCTAACGAATCAATATCACACGGCTAATGATTGATCACCGACCATACACTTCACATAAAAGCGACCTGAAAGTGAATTGAGCGGACCTCGGCTTTGCACCACTCTTGCATATACGAGAGGTGGGGTAAAGGAGTCATTCTGTCTCCTTTTTAGACCGGGAGATCCTGGAGGAGGCCCAAATGTTCGTAAGCTCACACTGTCCACGCTGTCATTCTGAAATCGCCCAAGAACGACTTCAATCGATGCCTAAGGTTTGCGACCATTGCGGCCACGTGCTCTCCGATCAGGAACAAAAATCTAAAGAGTCCCTGCAAAAGAACTTTAAGTTTGCCATGGTGGCCTTTAGCGCCATCTTCATCTTGGGCTACCTAAGTATTTCGACCTGGGGAGGCTACACTTTTGAAATGCGGTGGCTCCAGTTAGGCGAAATGATGGGTTCTAATAATATGGCCGACAAAGAGCGTATGGCGCAAATTTGCCTCTCGACTTATCGATACGATTGCACCGAAGAAATCTACTTGAGCATGGCGAAATCTGACAGCAAGCAATTCATGCGACTTGGCAAATTTCAAATGAGCCGCCAGCGATACGATGCCGCAGCAGAGTCCTTCCGCTCCTATTTAGCCGCAAACGAAGACACGAACTTTGATGCCACCTACTTGTATGCCAGATCTTTAGATCAAGTTGGTCGAATAGATGAAGCCAGTCAATTGTACGAGTCTATTATAAAAGCGAAGACGGATGTTTTACAGGTAACTGTGATTCAAAAGTACATCGATCTTTTGAAGCGCCACAACCGTTGGGCTGAGGCGCGCCGTATCCTTGATGAAATTCGCCGAAGAGATGAGTCGGTGCGCGACTTCATGGATCGCGACTACACCGAAATCTCTCAACACCTGGGCGGCTCGGCCTCTTAGTTAGAGCCGAGTCCAGCCGTCTGCTTAATCCAGTCCGCTGCCGCGCTGACCTTACTATAAACTCCGTATTTACCGGCTCGGGCGCAACCTTCGCCCCAGCTCACCACACCAGCGAGCACGGTCTTGCCGGTGGCGCTCTCCTGCACCACCAAGGGACCTCCGCTATCGCCAAAGCAGGCGTCCTTTTGCCCTTGTGGGTAGCCGGCGCAAATCATGCGGTCTGTGATTTGTCCTGCATACGAGCCGTCGCAGACCTTGGCCGTCACCAGAGGCACGTCGACCTTTTGCAGTCGAGTGGCTGAAGACAGGGGAGATGAGACCCGAGTTTCGCCCCAACCTGCGACTGTCGCCACCGGCGCCAACGAAGGATCTTCAGAAATGTCGATCTCTTGCTCGGCGAACTCGACCGGAGCGTAAGAAGACGATCGTGAAAGCCGAATTAAGGCGTAATCGTAGTCAATCGTTCCATCATTGTATTGTGGATGACGGATAATTTGCGCAGGCGCAATAGCCTCGGCCCCCGACTTGTCGTTTTGATCGTGAAGCCCAATGTAGACCTTTGTGATATTCGTGCCGGTCACACAATGACCTGCGGTTAACACCCAGTCCTTGTTGATTAGCGAGCCGCCACATATATGGCCCCACCGTTCGTGTAGAGACACGATAAATGGAAACTCGCCCCTAGAGGCTTCGCCACCACCTACTATAGTCGGTGCGATTTTAGCTTGAACGTTCATTGAAAATACTAAGACGGCCATACTGGCCAATTTAAGTGGATTCATTTCCCCTCCTACTACCCAATCCGTTTATACAGAGGAAAGTCGGCCCCGCCATCAGGCTCGACAAAAAACGAGACCTTAATCTTGCGCAAAACTGTTCGTATCAACGGTTTGGCGCCGATCAGTAGGACGTCTGGTCAGGTTCCCGTGGGTTCGGCTGGGGTCTTCTTCTTTTTCTTGGTTCCCGATTTTTTAGAGGCGTTGGCCGGATCTCGATGTTCGACGTCGGCCTCGTTCGCCTCTTCTTCAATATCGTCTTTGGACTCAACAAAATCCTTCTTGGGCTTGGAGTTGACGACTTTAGGCTCCGGCTTCGTTTTCTTTTCGGCGACCGTCTTCGACGCTGCCTTTTTGGACTTGGCAATCATGCCCAGAATTTTTTCGTCAGGCTCCGGTTGGAGTGCGATCTCGGCCAGGATTGGGAAGAAGTTGGAAACCTCTTGTTCAATCATCTTGGGCTTAATGTCAGAAAATCGATCGTAGAGATTGATAGGAACGGCACGCACAACGACCGCCCCCTTCACCCATAGGTTATCGGGGATCAACTTACTGCCGCGACCCTTTGTCGACTTCGAGTACCGGAGCTGGACCACGGGTTTAAAGCCGGATTTTTTGGGCTCGTCAAAACTTCGATCACGAAAAGACATACCGAAATGGCCCGCAAAGAGGGTCGGCCAATTGCCCCCATCGGCATCACGAAAGTAAGACGGAATTTCTGTTTTAGGTTTTTTAGGCCGAGTGGCCAAGTTGACCGAAGCCAACTGAAATGCTTTTCTCTGAACCTTCGACATAAACAAGGTCGAGACTAAAAACTGTGCGTGTTTTTTGGCCTTTAAAGGGATTACGGTCGCCATCTCACCACAAGTGGGCCTGACGGATCCATTTTTCTCCACATGCGCCACTGTGGAATTGCGCCATAAAATTCCATACTTTTCGCGCCCATTGGTAGGATTTCGAAACCACGCACGACAAATTTTTTGGTGAATGCGGCCCTCGATCAAATCACCAATAATGTGAAGAGGGCCTTTCCCTTTCTCATCCAAATCAATTTCTTGAATAATGGAGATATCGGCCTCCGCCAATATATTCACAATGCGATCATAGTTAATCGTTCCGCCAGACCTACGAATATTCCAAGTGATCACGTTCAAAAGATTCTCGTTCAAAACCGCCTTTTCAGGCTCGGGAGGAGGCGGAAGTCCAATAGAGGCCACCGAGCGACTGGCTTTAGCAGAATCGGGAGTCGCCTCTACCGCACTGACCGCTTCGGCTACGGGCGCGTTCGGATCTTTTTGAAAACTGACCTGGAAGTCTTTCGAATTGGCCCCGGCCGTCACCGCTTTCAAAGCCCTTTCCGCCTCTTCGCGAGACGCGAAATCGCGACCCTCAAGAGTCCCAGCATGGCAATGATATCCAGAGCCCGGCGGCTCCGAATGGCAACCCAGTTCATCTAAAGGAATATTGTGGGCGTTCGTGAAGAGAAGACTAAAGAAGAGCAATCCAGTTGCGATCATGAACGTTATCCCCAGTGACCGACGGTTCAACATATTAAAAGGTATCGGAATAAGTGGCGCCGATTTAAATGAGATTTTTCGAATTTTCCCCATCTTTGGTCTATCCATCTGCAGACAGCTCGTCGTAGGTAAGCTAAGTTTATCTTTGTGACTCTTAGACTTCTTCACGGGACTTTCTCTATTGCACGCTATCCGGCCGATGCCCAGTTGGGGCCTTTGGCCACACGGGAGTTCTGCTCCATCACTAGAACGCGCAACGAGCTCACGGTGGTGTGTGAGACCGACTTCCTGCCAGCCGGGATACAAAAGCGGGAGGATGGCTGGGTTGTTCTCGAAGTTGAGGGTTTATTGGACTTTGACCTTACCGGAATCCTCAGCGCCATTGCCGGACCTTTGGCCAAAGCCGAGGTGAGCATTTTTGCCGTTTCTACCTTTGATACCGACTATGTTTTGGTGAAGCGAGCGTTTCTCGACAAAGCCCGACGTGTTTTAACAAAGGCCGGAATTACCGTCGCATAGGCCATCGCCTGGTCCCGTGAATTTTTCACTAGGAAATCCGATAACATTGCGTGAGTTTTCGTCGTCAACTTTACATGGTGTTCATGATCTTTTCCGCCTTCGCCCTTGGCGTTTGGCTGCCCGTCCGCGTGGTGTTTATTGAGCCAATTTGGTGGCTCGATTTAACGGTCGACGTTTGGATTATGTCGCTCGTAGGCGCCGAAATTGTCTACAACCGAAACTTCACTTGGAAGAATCTGGATTTAATTGCCGCACTCCCTCTGATAACGGCGAGCCATGCACTGGGAGGCGCTGATTTTGGTATCTTGCTTTTTTTCAAAATGATCTTCACTCGCAAGGTCATGTACATTCGGGAGATCACGGATGCACACGATGGGATGCACCCGGTTCTCGCACGACTTTTACCCATGATTTTTGTGATCCCGATCGTGGTCCATGGCGTGGCCTGCGGCTGGGTTTGGTTGGGCAGCGGCACGGTGGGCCCCGCGGATGATCGTTTTTTTGATTATTGCCGGGCCGTTTATTGGACCCTTACAACTCTCACCACCGTGGGATACGGTGACATTTCGGCCAAAACCTTACCACAGATGGCCTATGCTTCGATGACTATGGTGATTGGCGTGGCGTTCTTCGGTTACGTTCAGAGTAACGTGGCTTCACTTTTGGCCCGGATGGACTCCGCCCGCGAAGAGTACTTAAGTCTCTTGGACCGGGTGGAAGCCTTCATGAGGTACAATCAGGTTCCAACCGAGATTCGCTCTAAAATTCGGGCCTACTATCGCTATATTTGGGAGAGTCGAAAGGGCTACGATGATTCGTTGGTGTTGGGTAGCCTTCCGACCAAGTTGCGGGCCGAAGTGTCCCTGCATTTGAACGCCGAAATTATTGAAAAAGTGCCCATCCTCAAGGGCGCGGATCAAGATTGTCTGCAAGATATTGTGCTGCAATTAAAACCTCTGGTGGTAGTCCCCGGCGAAAAAATCTTTCACGCCGGCGAACCCGGCGACGCAATGTACTTCATTCATCGTGGCCCAGTCGAAATCGTTTCGCTGGAAGGTAAAATCCTCGCCACCTTACAGCCCGGATCGTTCTTCGGTGAAATGGCCCTGTTAACTACCAATCCCAGAACGGCTACGGCAAGGGCGGCAGATTACTGTGACCTCTTCGTTCTCAGTCGAGAAGCTTTTGAGAAAGTGCTGGACCGATACCCCCAGTTTTCTGAACACATTCGCGAAGTGGCCCGTCAAAGAGTGGCTTAGCGGCCAGAACCCTATTCGACAATCCGATGCTCGGCACGAACCTGATCGCGGGGGAGAGCTTCGAAGTGCCACCACTCACTGGGGAGCTGGGAAAATCCTGCGGCCTCCATAGCCCCTCGTAAAATCATACGATTCTTCATATGAACCTCGCTCAACTGTCCGGCCGCTATATGCTCGGCCTCCAGCCTCGGCTGGGAAATCGGGCGAAAGTCGTCAAAGCCCGCCCCCATGTCCAGCTCAACACCCTTCTCATTCATAACCGTTAAATCCACAGCGAAGCCAAAATTGTGCATGGATCCTTTGTCTGGATTGGCAATGTAGTTTTGGGCGTCGCTACCCTTGACGTGATCCCACAAAACCCGTTGGATTGAGCGCGGGCGAAGAGCATCGAATATTACAAGTCCGTAGCCGGGATGACGCTGTCTGAGTTCCCGATAGGCGTCCGACAATTTTATCGCGGCAATCCGATGGAGGAAGGCCCGACGAAAAGGGCCGTAGACATCACGGCTCATAAAGTTGTTTGAGGATGCGTATCGTAGGTCGATCTTGAGACCCACATCCTCTATCAACTCAACAAAGTCTAAATCCGTTTCCAATCCGGCAAGTGCTGATTTAATCACGTCTTCCAAAATCTTCCCCTACTTGGCCATGATGTAGTAGATCTGCCCCGTCTGCTTCATGTGCATCGCCGAAAAGTATGCATACTCGTCTTCACCAAAATAGAGATCGGCGCGAGCCTTCCCTTTTATGGCCCCGCCTGTGTCCTGGTCCAGAAAGAATCGTGCGAAGGAAGTAAAAGGGACTTTGGATGAATCCTCTTCCTCGAGATCGTATTGGCCCGATTCCACCGGCCGAGTGGAGCGTACAAAGGCCAATGTTCCTTTGAAACTATAAAGGCCCGAGTCCTGAGCGATGGATCGAGAAATGGTCAAAGCCGTGGAATCGTTTCCTAGAGGCGGCTCGCCAGTGGCCTTCATCCAGACATAAGAGGGACAAGTCGCATAGATATCCTGCCAAAGCTCTGGATGCTGACGGAGAAACTTTCTCTGGGCCGGGATCGAATGGGAACTAATGTAGCCCTTTTGGATCATATATTTTGAGATAAAATCGAAACGTTGGCCGTTGGTCCCGTCATAGTTCACATAAAACTGCGCCGTGCTTCCATCCGACTTCACCAAGTCGACAGTTCCGGCTCCTTGCACGTGCAGAAGATAAATGTCGAAGAGCGAAGTCGCATACCCCAATTCCAATCCCTTGTTACGAAGGGCACCAAAGAAATCAATTTCCACCCGAGATTTATTCAAGCTGGAATTTTGGGGGTTTCGGTAAAATGGGTACTGAAAAGGCCCGTGCGCGACTTCGGCGGCATGAACGGGCATGGTGTGATAGCCGGTAAAAAAGGCGAACTCGTCATCGCCAAAACGGGGATCATCCTTGGTTAGGGCTGGAACGTAGACACGAAAATCGCTACGAATCGCTGAATTGAGGCTAGCGAAACAAACGTCGCGGCCATGGGACATTCGGCAATCGCGAAAGTCGTCGACTAAGTCGCTAAACTTTTCCAAGGTGACTTTCATTCGACTCAACGGATATCGAGTAGTCCCAAACTTAATGGTGCCTCTTAAATCTTTTTGGGCGAAACGCTGTAGCTGGCGGGCCATCGCCGTCTTAAGGCCCCTAAGTTCATAATCATCGGTGAATTGTGGAAACTGGGAAATGGGCAGTGCCTTGGTGGGCGTCACATAGTTGGCCGCCCAAGAGGGAACTGTGAACACCAAAGATCCAAATGCCAGGAACCGAAAAACTAGGTGCAAATGGCCTCCCCGATCGATTTTTATTCGTTTCCCATCACAGCTTATGACAAACTAGGCGGCAAAACACGCGTCGCTCCCAGGATTCAAGACCTTGGTCGGATCAAGTGAGAGACTGAATCGAAAGTGATAATCTAATTTTATGGACTGGCACTGGATACAAAAAGAAGTTTCATTTACCGCCGTTCGGAGCCGCGGACCGGGCGGACAAAACGTCAACAAAGTTTCATCTGCGGCCCTGTTGCTGTGGCCCCTATGGGATTCGGTCGGCCTCAATGATGACGAAAAACTTATCCTTGTGGACAAGCTTGCGGACAGAGTGAATCGTGAGGGAGTTTTCTATTTAAGAAGCGATGAATTTCGCGATTTAGAAAGAAACAAAGCCCGATGCCTGGAAAAGCTCCATGATATATTAGTCCGCGCCCTTCACAGACCAAAAAAACGTAAACCCACAAGACCAACCAAAGCGTCTCGAGAACGACGGCGACAATACAAATCTCATAGAGGGGATATCAAAAAAAATCGGCGCAAAGTGGACTATTAGTCCAAAGTCAGGTTACGCTTCTGTTATGAATACATCTATTGCAACGATGACGGGGTTCCAGATGAAATCAAAATTCCTCAAGGCCATTTGGAACCCGCGGATGCTGATTTGCATATTTGTGGGCTTTTCTTCCGGGTTGCCTCTTTATTTTCTGATGCAATTGGTTCCCGCGTTTTTGCGCAGAAGCGGAGTCGATCTCACCACCATCGGAATCGTCGGCCTCGCTCAGCTTCCTTATGCATGGAAGTTTGTTTGGTCCCCTCTTTGCGATCGATATTCGATTCTCAGAATTGGGCGGCGCCGCTCATGGATGATGGTGACGCAAGTTCTATTATTGTTGACGATGGCCGGCATCGGACTGTTCAATCCATCCACTTCCGTGAACTTGATTGTCTGGGCGTCTTTCGCTGTCGCTGTCTTTAGTGCGACTCAAGACATCGCAGTCGATGCACTTCGCCGCGATATTTTGCCCGACCATGAATTGGGTATCGGAAATTCATTTTATGTAAACGCTTATCGAATTGCCGGTCTCATTCCAGGAAGCTTGAGCTTAATCATGGCTGACCAAATGCCTTGGTCGATGGTCTTTCTTGGCACCGCCGCCTTTATGATCCCAGGAATTATCTGCACGGCCGTCATATCTGAACCGTCCTTGCAGGCTAGCGCCCCCAAGTCCTTGCGTGAGGCCATCGTCGAGCCCTTTCGCGAATTTTTTCAGCGCGATGGGGTCAAGTCGGCCGTGATGATTTTGGCTTTTATGTTGCTCTACAAATTTGGCGACAATTTGGCCACGGCTCTTCTGACCCCTTTCTACATAGATGTTGGCTTTTCGAATACGGAAATTGGGACTGTGGCCAAGTTGGTTGGCTTTTGGTCTTTGATCATTGGCGGCTTTTTGGGCGGCCTACTTATGATCAAAACCGGTATCAATCGCTCACTCTGGATTTTTGGAGTCTGCCAGTTGGTTTCTATTTTGGGTTTTGCGCTGCTCAACGAAGTAGGTAAAAACATCTACGTCCTGGGCTTTGCTGTGGGCTTTGAATATCTGGGAGTGGGGTTAGGAACGGCCGGATTCACAGCCTTTATTGCCTCGCAAACTAATAAGAAATTTTCAGCCACCCAATTGGCTTTGTTCACTAGCTTTTTCGCCATCCCCCGCAGTATCACCGGAGTGATGGCCGGTTTCATTGTCGAAAAACTGGCGCTTGGTTGGACCAATTTCTTCTTGATATCAACGGCGACGGCGATTCCGGGAATGATCCTTCTATATTGGGTGGCCCCGTGGAATGCGAAGCCCCAGAAGCCTTTCGCATAGATTCTAGGAATCAGAGATCCTGATCCCTTGAACGAATCAGACCATCGATCAAATAGATCTCGCGATCGGCTCTCGCGGCGAACGAAGGCTCATGGGTCACAAGACAAATCGTGGTCTTGTGACGCTGATTCACGTCTTTCAACATATCCATCACGGCACTCGCATTGAAGGTGTCTAAATTTCCAGTTGGCTCATCGGCAAATAGGTACCGGGGTTTCAGAACCAGCGCCCGTGCAATGGCGACCCGTTGCTGCTCTCCTCCCGACATTTGGGAGGGAAAATGATGGGCCTTATTGCCGATCTGCAAAGTCTTGAGCAGATTGAGGGCGTCTTCTTGATACCGGTCCATCTGATTGAGATTGCGAGCTGGTAACAAAACATTTTCCAGCGCGGTGAGTTCTGGGAGTAGAAAATGAAATTGAAAAATAAATCCGACGTGCTGATTGCGAAAAGCATGGATTTCTTTTGACGACATTCGAGCCACATCCCGCCCATCAAAAAGAACTTCGCCTTGGGAGGGCTCATCTAAGGTGCTGATGATGTAAAGAAGTGTACTCTTGCCACTGCCCGAGCGGCCGGAGACCGCGACGAACTCGCCTTCCTCAATTCGAAAGCTCAAACCCTTTAAAATTCGTTGGGCCGGGTGACCAAACTCCTTAATGACGTTTCGACACTCAATCATTTGGCATCCTAGTCGGCACGGATGATCTCCATCGGGGTCATTCGGCTGGCATCATGGGCCGGCAGATAGCTCGCCACTATCGCCGCCACCCAGGCGGCCAACGCCGCGGTGATGTAAATTGAGGGGGAATACAACACCAAAAGGTGATTGCTTCCCCCAATTTCAAAGCCGAAGTCGACGCTTTCGATCCAAAGGCAAAGGAGAAAACCCAGAATGATCCCAATCAAGCCGCCCCCACCCCCGAGCAATAAGCCTTGGTAGAGAATGAGCTGTAAAATTCGCTCAGGTCCATAACCAATCGCCCGCAAGATCGCGATCTCTTTTCTTTTTTGACTGATCATAATGGATAAGACATTGTAAATGCCAAAGGCGGCGACGATCAATACGGCCACCGTAATGAAATAGCGAACAAAGTCTTGCACGCGAATCATTTCCATAAACATGCGATTGGCCTCTTGCCAATCTTCCACCCGGTCGGCGCTCACCACCTGCCAGTCGTCGGCCAGCGATGTGGCTTTATCAATGTCGTACAAAGCGACCGCAATGGAGCTGACACGACCCGGGGAGTGTATAAGGGTTTGGACCGAGTTCAAGTTGGCAAACGCGACCGAATCATCGAGCTGTTGGTTACCAAAGTGGACCACGCCCACAATCTTGAAAGGCCGACCCTCACCTCGGCCACCATCCACTCGCACATACTGATTCAAGCGAACCCCGAGTTGCTCGGCCACTCCGCTGCCAATCACAATGTTATTGGGTCCCCCTTCAAGGGCGACAAATCGTCCTTGTTTCATGTACCTTTCGACAGAGGTGATATGCGCATGTCGAGAAGGGATTGTCCCCGTAAGATTGACCGACGCCGTAAATTTGCCATTGGTTAATATGGCGTTTGAAGAGAGCCGGGGAGAAAAATCGAGGACTTCCGGATCTGACTTTAAGCGTTCATACCAACCGCTGTAGTTTTCAAGTCGCGCTTCGCCCCTCTTGCCCGAGGGCGGAACCCGCCAAAGCACCTTGGGACCGTCACCATACATTTTGTCCGTCAGCTCGGTCTCTTTAATCGTTCGGTCGGCTCCCCTAATTAAAATGTGAGCCGTACTATTGAGAAGCTGATCGGAAATGTACTGCCGCATGCCCAGCTGAACTCCCGAAATGCTGACGTACAAGAGAGTACCGAAACTAATTCCCAGCAAGATCAAAAGGGTCTGTTTTTTTCGAGCCAGGAGTTGGCGCCAGGCCAAAAAAAACATATCTATCCTGCTCCCTGGCGGACCAGAATTTCGTCGGATTCACCAATATCTGAATCTTTGACTTCAGCCCAAAGCCCATCGACGTGGCCAATTTCGATTTTCTTCTTAGATCTTTTGCCATTTTTTTTTATGGTGATCATGCCGCCCGCGATCGCCTTTAGTGGGACCAGTAGGGCGCCTTCGATTTTACAGATTTCAATCGAAACATCGGCCGTCATGCCAGGTAAAACCTCTGGGCCCAGCTGCGGTGCGCTGACCTGCGCGATAAATTCATCTTGTCGAGGAAACAGCGCAATCACTTGACCTT
>JBFWON010000045.1:0-30331 GCA_050250515.1 Bdellovibrionales bacterium
TTGCGAAGGCTCAGGTAGGCCCAATGTTGGAAGCCATGATTGTGGAGCACGAACGGGATTACAGAGGCACGCGGATGGAATGGCCTTGTGTAATGCAAGCAGCCCACTACTCTTACAATGCAGCATGTATCTTTTCTGAGCTCATGCAAAATTTAAGAATTAACGATGCTCGGCTTGCTCAAAATGTCGAAGAACTGAGTCAGTTTCTTTTTGTTGAACATTTACTTAATGTTCTTTCGACCAAAATTGGACGCGGTCGGGCGTTCGATATTGTGTATGAAATTTCCCAGATATCTTTGGATCTGAAGGAGAATATACGAAGCCGCGCACTACAGAGTGAGCAGTTGAAATCCCATATTAGTAAAGAGGAAATTGAAGATCTTTTCAAAGTAGAGAATTTCATAGGCGAGGCATCCGCCATTGTGAATACAGTCATAGCTCAGATAGATGGCCTGACGGGAACAAAAATTAAGCGTTCGGCGTAGGCGGGGCATTTAGCCGAATATTACACCGAAGTGTTTTTTGGAGCGGTGGGTGGCAGCGGAAAAACTAGGTCCATTTGAAATTTGTGATGAACTATTGGATGGCGTCTTGGTGTTCGACCAATCGCTGGACATATTGTACACGAATGCGGCAATGGCTACATCGTTGAACCTGCCCTATCGGACTTTTCAAAGGTTCAAGAACTTAGAGCAGATTTTCGAACATGAAACCCTTCATGAGCTGAAATTGTGGATTGAACGTCTTCGCTTGGGACATGCTGAACATCAGGAGATCAAATTAAGAACTAGAAATGGAAGGATTGTAGTGAGCCGTATTTTGGCGCAACGACTCTCCGGACATAAATCGACCTGGATGCTTGTGTTACGAGATCTTAGCCTGGAGTTGACTCTAGAAAAAAAGTACAAAGATCAACTTCAAAAAATTTTACTACAAAACCACAGATTGGAAATATTCGCTTTTTTGCTTCTTTGTTCGATACAGGGGTCATCCTACATTGCAACTAAGTTTGCTGTGGAGACTATTCCGCCCTTGATGACGGCCGGAATTCGATGTCTGGTTCCCGGCCTGGGAATTTTGTGCTGGACCATCGTTCAGGACGGTTCTCTTTCTTGGAGGGATTGGCGAGATTCCATATTTCAGTCCTTGCTTAGAAGGACCATCCCGCAAGGGGCTCTGACCTGGGCGGCGGTCAAAATGCCTTCTGGAATTGTGGCTTTGTCAGTGTCCATCATTCCTCTGTTTCTGGCGATATTGGAATCGATTGTGGGCAAGCGAGTTCCATCTCGAGCGACATGGATTGGAATTTTGCTAGGAATGTTTGGCTTAGCCTTAATGATTGCAGACTCAATCTCTTCACGGCTACCCACTTTAGAAACGTTGGTTTTGCTAGTCGCCCTGTTGGCCAACGCCTTTGGCACCATGAGGATGGCCAGTCGAAAGGACCAGATTGTCAAAATGCTATCTCTCGAATTAGTTTTGGCTGGTGTGACTTTATTGGCAGTCAGTTACGGTCGAGGGGACTTTACTCTAGCCACGTTCTCAGGAGTTTCCGAAAAATCAATACTCTCACTTGTGTATTTGGTCATTTTCATGGGGACGATGGCCCAAGTGGCTATGGTCTGGATAATGAGCATACGAAGTGTGATCCAAAGTTCCATGTTTCTCTTTGTCGTTCCAGTGATAGGGATGATTTTGGGTTGCACCGTAGGCAAGGAAAGTTTGCACCTTCTTTCAGTTTTGGCGTCAATTGCGCTGCTGAGTTCGGTTGTCATCATTCGCCGAAGTAAATCTTAATTGAAGTCACCAGAGAAAATTTCCGGCAAGCCACCGCCGTTTATAAGTAGAACGCATTGACCAGGTTGTACTTTTCCTTCGTTAACGAGGTTACGTAGCCCAAGGGCGGACTTCCCGTTGAAGACTGGATCGAGAAAAATCCCCTCCGCTTGGGCATATTGACGAACGACGTCTAAAACATCAGAGTTAACCTTTCCATAGCCAGCGCCAAGCGTATCGTCTCGAATGGTAAGCCGGTCTTTAAGTGAGCCTGGCAGACCAAAACGTACACTTGCTTCTAAGGCGAGTTCTCGTGAGATCTTTGTGATTTCATCTTTTGGTCTACTGCTGCAAAAGCCCCAGATCTGGCTCACGTTGCGCAACGTCTCTTTGTTTAGCCACAATCCGGCAATCATGGTCCCGGTCCCGATTGGTACAATTAGATGATCAATCAAGGTTGAGCCGAGCTGCAGATTGATCTCCTCTTGCATAAGATAGAAGCCACAAACGGCCTCTGGCAGAGCTCCTCCTCTAGGCAAGACTTTGACTCGATCACCCCTACTAGACTCGATCTCTTTCATCTGCTCAGCTTTGCTTTCGCTCGTAGCCCGATCTTCACTACCTGAGAAATGACATTCAATTTGCATGAGCTTCAGAATTAGAAAGTTCCCCGTTACGGAAGTCGGCTGTGATCCATAAAAAGAGCAGATGACCTTCTTGCCCAGATGTAAGGCCCCGACGGCGGCGGCTCGTATAAAGTTGGAAGTGGGGCCGCCGCACAAAATTAAGGTGTCCCAGTTTTCATGGTCTCCAAGCAAGAATTCCAAAGACCGGATCTTGTTACCGCCGATAGCAAACCCGGTGAAGCTTTCATCTTTGATCAGGAGTTTAAAGCCCAGCCGTTTTGACAGGTTTGTGGCCAATATAATGGGGGTGGGAAGGAGCGCCAAAGGCTCTCGTTTAGGAAGTTTTGTTGTCATAGCTCGGAATCTATCTGGTTCGGCCATCTAAGCAAGCGACGATTCACGGCTTCAAGGGAAGAAAAGCGTTTTTTGGGGAGAATCTGGACTATGTTCACCATACCGATAGATAGATAATTCTGATGAAGACCATGAACCGAGGATAAGCATTATGAATGAGCAGGACTCGTCAAAAGCGCATCGGACCATTAGTGTTGAACAATTGGACCTGGCAGACTCTCTCGAAGAGAAAATTCTCGTTTGCCGGCAGACCCCGCCGGGAGAGGTCGTTAAGTACGCGGTCGAACGCGGAGTTCGCCAAATTGTGCAGGATAGCAGCCCGCACTTTGATGTTGAGCTCTCATGCGCAGTGGAAATGCTGGATAAGCCAGAGACCTTTTTTTCCCACCCCATGGCAACGCTTCTGACTCCCGATTCTGTGTCAGATGAGTCGGAAAAATCGTTGAAGCTCTGGTCGGACACATACTCCAAGTCGGACGAAAAGGATCGCATCGTTCACGATCTAGGAAATGTGGTCAGTGCGCTCGCCCGCCCTCAGTCCTTGGTCGACGATGTTAGGTTAGTTGCAGATGAGCTTTTCACCAATTCTTTGTACAACGCGCCAGGCGCTGGACAGTCGGGCACGAAGAAGCGCAACCAGGCCGTCGAGCTTGTTCCGGGAAAATCATGTACCATGAAGCTGGGGAAGAGTGACTCGCGGCTTGTTTTAATTTGCGAGGACATGTTCGGGTCACTAAGAGTCGATTCTTACCTAAATCGTATGTTGGAATGTTATCGTGATGGCGTCAGGACCGCCATGCGCTGGGGTGATGGCGGCGCTGGGATCGGGTGTTATTTGATTTTCGAAAGCTGTATGAGTTTGTCGATTGGCGTGCAACCGGGGGTCAAAACGCTAGTGGCTAGCGTATTTGCCTTGGATAAGGGGATCCGCGCCCGCCATGAGATTTCCAAAAGCATTCACTACGTTAATAGCTGAGGTTGACAATGGGGTTTGCTTTTGAGCAAAAAATGGACGGCGATATCTTACTGATCAAAATTTCGGGGGAACTGGATGATGAAGCCAAGCTCCCCACCATCGCTTCTGGAACATTCAAGTCGATAAATATTCAGATGGGTGATGCATCCTACCTCAATTCCTCTGGAGTGCGAAGTTGGATGAGCTGGATGGCGGCCGTCGAAGGTTTAAGAGTGCCAATACGGTTGTTCGGCGTGCGGCCCGCCTTTGTAAGGGCATGGGGATCCATTCGAGATTTTTTTCCCCGGAGCATTCTTATCCAGTCCTTTTTCGTTCCTTATTTTTGTGACGGATGCAAAACGAACTTTCAGATCCTGATCAAGAAAGAGGAGGGGGACGCGGGCACTCGTGGTGACGGGTTTCCAGATCTCTCTACATGTCCAAAGTGCAATAAGAACGCAGAGATTGATGGCTTGGTCGAAAATTATGCTATGGTGAATTCGAACTTAAGGCAGTCTTAAACCTCTAAGACCCTATCTACGAAATCTTGTAGCTCTTCGGCCTGTTGTTTCGGAAAAACTCGGTAAAGAAACTGTAAACTGGGGTAAAGGCCGCCAGCATATAAGCGCTCATAAAGATCCTGCCGGGTGGCAAACGCGCTACACGCCATATCCCACAAAACTCTGTTATATCGAACGCGATCAGTCGCTGACTGCTCTGGATCGCCGAGAATTCTTTCCAAATCCCCCTTTACTTCTCCTTGTAAATCATTTTGAGAAAATAAGAGCATGAGCTGCCCCGCTCCGACTGACCGTACGACCTCCACTAGCTGAGAATAGTATTTCATGTAAAGAACTCTGGCGACCTCGAGTGGCATCATTTGAGGGGCCATAACTCCCCACGAGTCAATGGCACAATTTTCCTCGGCTTGTCGCAAAAGAGCCTTCATCACTTCGAGCTGCATCATGACTTCTGCCACCAAATGCTGAATATGCGGGACTGTCTTCGACTCGTGGGTATTAATGTATCTTAGAAGCGTTCCCAGAAAAAACTCCGTCTTGGCCAAGCTTTTTGCGGTGGTCTGATGGGCGGAGTGGATCACCGAGTTCGTTGCTAAATGCAGTTCATTTGTTTTAGCCGAATCTCGGTAAATAAATACTCGTTCCCACGGAACAAAAACGTCTTCGAAGATGACCAGGAAATCCATTTCTTCAAATCGGCTACTGAGTGGAAAGTCAAACTTAGATCGACTTGGATCGAAGGGTTCTCGGCCCAACAATTTAAGGCCAGCGCTTCCTATAGGCACGGCAAAGCTGAGGGCATAATCCGCGTCGGCGTCTGTAAGGTTGGAAATTCGACCTGAGTAGACCAGAAGCTCGTCGCAGGTGGCCGCTGAGGTGGCCAAGTGACGAATACCCCGCACCAATATTCCATCATCGCGTTCCTTGACGACCTTCATGGCGCGCTCGCGATCGAGCACGCGTGTCTGCCCCTTTACTCGATACGCATTGACGACAGAGTGAGTCAGGGCCAGATCCTGGGCGCACACCAGCTTATGGTAGTTAGAAATATTTCTGGCGAAATCCGAATGTCCCGTTCCGAAATAGGGGGAAGCTCCAGCCCAAGCGGACAAAATTGAGTTCAGATAGTCTGGAGTCCGGCCGAGAAATCCGCCCGATTGTCGGGCCCACGCTAAAAAAGCGGATCCGCGTGCAAGAAGCTCCGATTTACTCCTTGGGATATGAAGCGATTGAGCAACTCCCTCGTGGCCAAGGCTCGAAGCATGAGTCATTTGAAAGTCATATAGGGCGGCCACGGCCTTGGCGGTGGCGGCAGTCGCGGGGTGTTCAATGACACTTTTAATCTTGTTTCCGTCGATCCACACGTTTCTCGGAGTTTTAGCTAGATTCTCGAGGTAGGATTTTCCATCACGCATAGGCCGCATTGTCGCTTGAGATGGCGGAAAAGTCACCGTCCGGGCCAGACGATTGTCGACCAAGAAAGGTGGAAGAAATATGTGACAAGGAGGAGGCCTTGGTTAAAGCTGCATCTATGATTGTGACAGCAAAAATGAAGAACGACTTGGTCTGTGCCATTCGGGCGGAAAATGGCACCGAAATCCTAACCAGTAGCCCCCGAGATCTTGGCCCAGGTGGGGAGATGACTCCAACTGAGTTGTTAGGAGCGGCGCTGGCCGGATGTGTTCTAATTTCGCTTGTTGCTGGAGCGAGTAAGCGAGATCTGTTTTTAGGAGATCTTAAGGTCGAGGCTGCGCTTTCAATGGCCGATAGTCCTAGACGTTTGGGCGCCGTTCGGTTGGAGATTTACGTGCCCGAACAACTGGCCACCGAAGTAAGACCTGAACTAGAAATGCTCGCCCACAATTGCCCTGTGTCCCGGTCGATGAATACGAGCATTGAAATAAAAATTAGCTTTCACTGGGGTAAATGTTGAATCAATCTAGACCTAATTGTCTCCATAGAATTCCGATAAGAAACGGAATGGGTGTCTAGCGTGGATTCTGGCGAGGAGTCGATGAGCTTTGAGAAAAATCTGACCAATTTTGTGCCCCTTCCTTACCGTCGGGTAAGTGTCCAGGAAGTTACAATAGGGTTAAATCCGGAAGAAGCGCGAAAATATCTAGTCGGAAAACGTTGCTTCGAGGCCACTGATTTTATCGTGCTTAGAGAGGGGCACTCCAATCTCATTGTTGGCGTGGAAAAGGCGCCACTACAGGCCGGCAGTTTATTCTCTGAAATTACGAACATTAGGATCTTGGCACCGGCTAATCAAACGCGTTTTCACGTTGATCCTAACCTCGATACGGGAGACCCAAGTGCCTTGTTGCGAGTTGCGGACGAATTTAAAACGGCGCGCGGTCAGGCGCTCATCGTCCAGGGGATGTATGACCACGTGAATTTCATTCTCGATCCAAATCCCATTGAGCTTGAGATAGTCGACCTGATTCCGCCCAAGCCCGCTCGACTTGTCGACTTGGTTGCGCAAGCGTTGGCGCTAGGGCGCTTTCCGCCGACAAGAATCCGCGTATTACATTTTGATTCAATGACTTTGGCACAGCGAGGGAGTGGTGGGCCTTACCTCTTTCCTTGTAAGGTCGCGAATTTAGCTGACATGAAGGCGGCGCTTTTTCTTGATCAACACCCACCTAAGCAAGACTGGGTGTTAGTTGGGTGCAGCCGGTCGGAACAAATTTACCAAGAGTTCTATCACTCCAAGCCAAAGCGAATCGAGACTTGCCCGCGCCAACTTATGAGTGAGGATACCATGTCCTATCGAATCACGAGATGTTGCTTGTTGAAGCCCGATCATGTGGAGTTTAATGGCAGAACAGCAATTGTGCCATGGGGAGCGGAAGTGGACGTTGTTTGCAGGGCGCTCTCCAATTTTTACGGACGGGAGGTCCGAAAGTGAGTATGGTCAGAAAAATCGTGGCACCATCGATTAGTTGGACCGAAGTTCTCGGCGACGTTAGATCCGAGCGTTCTTCAAAGCCGCGTAAGACGGGTTTGACGGTAGTCATTGACAAATTCATGAGCCCGTCCCAGCTAGATCAATTGTTATCTGATTCAGCCCCATTCATTGATTTTGTTAAATTAGGATTCGGGACCGGCGTTCTCTTGGATGATGCAGTTCTTCGAAAAAAAGTCGAGGTGGCTCTTCGCCAGAATGTGGCAATGCTGTTAGGCGGAACAGTTTTCGAGTTGGCTTACCGGCGTGATTCAGTGGCATCTTATTTCGATAAATTGGCTGATTTGGGAATCAATAGTGTAGAAATCTCGGACGGATCCTTGATCGTCGAACAATCGGCTCGAGAAAAGTGGATTCGGCGCGCGCGATCTATGGGCTTCACTGTATTCGCTGAAATTGGAAAGAAAGATCCTCGCCTTAAAATGGAGCCCGAGGAAATTTTGCGACAGGTGGAGCGAGATTTTAGTGCCGGTGCGAATTGGGTGATCCACGAGGGACGGGAGAGTGGACTCGGCGTGGGCATTTACGGCCGGGATGGCTCTGTGGACGAATCGCTTTTTGAGAAGCTCGTGAAGTCGTGTGATGGTGTGCCTACCATTTGGGAAGCTCCTCTCAAGAACCAACAAGCTTTTCTTATTCAGAAGCTCGGACCCAACGTGAATTTAGGAAACATACAGCCGACCGATGTTCTAGCTCTTGAGGCGCTCCGATGTCGGTTAAGATGGGAAACTATTCAGCCATGAGCGGATCCGGAGACGCGACTTCTGAGATCGAGTTCAAGAATCAGCTTGAACTGATGCAAGACATGAATCTAGCGGACTTGGCTTTTTTACTTGAATTGAGACGCATAAATCTCATTTCGCCGGATGATTTTAAAAATGTCTCCGCGGGGTTAAACAACCTCCGAAAGGTTTCTGCCAGTGAATTTGACCCGAAAACCGGAGATGTTTTTGTCAACAGATTGGTTTGGCTTCACAAGAAAGGCCATGTTGAAGCCGATGTTCTCGTGATGGGACGCGCACGACGAGAATCGGTTACCACGGCATTGCACTTAGTTCTCAGACGTAAGGTATTAAAGACGATAGAATATTACAGTGACTTGGTTGAGAAGTTGATTTCACTGGCCGAAACGCATGCGAGAACGCTATGTGTGGAGTACACTTATTGGCAACCAGCACAAGCTGGAACATTTGGCCACTTTGTTCTGCACTTCATATATCCCATGCTTCGAGATTTGGAACGATTTGAAAAACAGTTTCAGATTTGGAACTTGTATCCGGGCGGTATCGGCGCGACAAACGGCTCAACTTTGCCGATTGACCGCGAAAGTCTGGCCCGATCATTAGGGTTTCAGGGAGTGGTAAGGCACTGTCGCGATGCCATGTGGAGAGGTGACGTCGTTGCGGAAATGTATACCACCTTAGGCGTCGCTGCCATGAACCTTTCGCGTCTGGCGCAGGACTTTCAGATTCTTGCGAGTAAGGAGTTTTCGGTTTTGAAGTGGCCGGAGTCCGGAAGTCGGAAAAGCTATGTAATGCCCCAAAAGAACAATCCTTATGGTCTTTGTGTAGTCCGAGGCATAGCGAGTGAGTTGATGGGGCGCCTCAGTGCAGTTTTCATGGCTCAGCACACGGCCAGCGGTCAGATTGACAACCGCCTCTTCGCGTATGGCAGTTTGCCTCAGGCCATGGATTATTTCTGGGAAGCTCTGTTTCACCTTTCCGCAGTCGATCAGATTGTAGTGGATGAGGCTCAAATGCTAAAGCACCTCGAAAATTCCGGTGTTCAGACTAGCTACTTGGCGGAGCTCTTGGTGGCTCGCTTCCAACTTCCGTACGCGCGCGTGCATGAAATTTTAAAGGCAATGGACTGGACATTTGAGTCTACAGGGGACGTGCTAGCTGAAAAGCTGCGCACGGCTTTTGACATATCTTTCGAACCCAAGGAAATAAAGGATTTGGTTGTTCGGACTCAGAACTTCCGTGAGCAAATTGATCTGCGAAACGGATATGGCGGAACGAGCGCCACTCAGGTTAAAGCGATGACTGATGAAATTAGAGACCGTTTGAAAACGGTAAGAGTTAGAGCCAGCGCGAATTTAGGAATGAATGAGAAGATTGAGGCAGGGATATGGAGCAATACTGGGTACATAGGGAGCGATGGCCATGGCCGTACATCTGTTTGACTCCCAGATTTACGGCTCCAACTGGATTCGGCCAGACGTGGCCGCAATATTTGATGAAAAAGCTAAAATAGCCCAGTGGCTGGAGATTCTGCGAGCCCTCGCTAAGGCTCAACTCGAATGTGGTATTCTCACGGCCGATGAATATTCCAGGATTGATCAGGCTTGTAAAATCGAAAATCTGGACTTTGAAGCCTGGGCTGAAGACTGTCGAAAGACGGGTCATTCACTGGCTGGCCTGATTCGCCTTTTGCAAGTAGACAATTTACTGTTTGGTATGACCGTGCAAGATTTGACCGACACATGGATGGCGGGAGCCATGGTGTCGCTGTGGAAAATCTTAAGCGAAGACCTCTTGCGAATTGGCGAACGACTTATCGACCTTTCAGAGAAGCATAAAGAGGATTTGGTACTAGGCCGCACTCATGGTCAAGCGGGCAAGCCAATCACCTTGGGCTTCAAGATCGCGATTTGGGTGGCTGAAGTTCAGCGCCATCTTGGCAGGTTAAAAGACTGCTGGCCGAATTTGGCGGTTGGACAGTTGTCGGGCGCGGTGGGCAGCGCTTCGGTTTTCGGAGTAAAGTACGGCTTGGTACAAGAAAGGTTTTTTGCCCAACTGGGACTGATGCGGCCCACGATTTCTTGGACTACGAGTCGGGATGTTTGGCTTGATTTCTCCGGATGCATGATTCTAGCAAGTGGTACTTTGGCCAAAATTGGTGAAGAAATTTATAACCTGCAAAGAACAGAAATCAATGAAGCCATGGAGCCGAGAACTTCCGAATATGTGGGGAGCATCACGATGCCCCACAAAAGAAATCCCGAAATTTGCGAGCAGATAGTCACCCTGTGGCGCCAGGCACGCGCGTCTTATTCGGTGCTTTTGGAGTCTCAGGTTCACCACCATGAGCGCGACGGCCGATCATGGAAGGCTGAATGGATGAGTCTGCCGGATCTGGCCATTTTTGTGACCACGCAGACTCTTCTAGCCTTAAAAGTTTTAAACGGACTTGAGTTCAAGACAGGTGTGATGCGTTCACGTCTTTCGAAAGAAGGCGATTTTTGGGCATCAGAAGCTCTTATGATCGGGTTGGCAAAAAAGATGGGTCTTAAGAGAGCCCGCCAAGAGGTCGCTTTACTTTGCGAGAAGGCGGGGAGAGAACAATCAACGTTAAAGACTCAAGCCCTTAAGCATCCTCCACTTTCCGCTTTGCTTTCCTCAGGTGAACTTGAAACTTTGTTCAGACCTGAGGACCAAACGTCAGCCTGCAAGGATATGCAGGCACGGTCGATTGAAGAAGGTAAACGGGCGCTAGAGGATTTTCAAAATTTTCTTAAAAGTATATAGGGGAATCCGCTTAGACCTCGGTCAGAGGTTGATAGGCGGCGCCACTGGATGATTGGCCAGGGCGGACTTGCGAATCACGTTCCAGTTTATGGAATGATTGCGAAGGGTAAAGATTAGACTTTACAATATAGGGAATGTTCAAGGTGACTAGTTCGGTGACAGATGGGGCTTTAAAGCTAAGTTTGGTCGGTCAGCTCGACGAAATGGCTGAGCTGCCGCAGATTGATCTAACGTCTGTTGATAATATTTTAATCGAGGTCGATCAGGTCAGTTTGATCAATTCAAGTGGAATCCGCGGGTGGATGATGTGGGCTAAATCGCTAAAGGGGCCTAGGATCACCGTAGAAAGATGCACGAGAATTTTTGTCGATCAATCTAACATGATTCGCACCTTTATTCCGGAATGGTTTCAAGTGAACTGCTTTGATGTGCCCTATTTTTGTGAAAATTGTGGTACGTCATTTCACCTTACGCAACCGGTACCAAAAAACCCAACCGATTGGACTCCTGATGAAACGCACACTTGCATAAAGTGTGGCGCTCAGGCCGATCTAGATGCCATCCCGGAAAGGTATGTGCGGTTTTTGGCTGATCTTTGCGCCAGAGAGAAGGTTGATGAATAATGGACTATAAAATATTTGATGGGTTTTTGGACGGAATTATCGCCTTGAACAGTGCAACTGAGATCATATACATCAACGATTCAGCTTGCATGATTCTCAAAGTGCCGTCACAGCGGCTCTTATTGGGCAAGAAATTACTTGAGCACGTGCCTGAAATGGGCGTCGTATTCAGGAATGCTATAGAGGACTATCTGATTTACACGGATGTTAGGCGGACAGATTCGTCGGGCTACGTGACCGATCTCTATGTGGGGACGAGGTCGGTGGAGCCAGATGGCGAGACTCTCGTATGTATTCGGGACGTTTCCGTCGAAGTCTCTTTGCAGAGAAAATATAGGGAAGAGCAGGTCGAAAGAAAAAAGGCCCTAGGCATGGCGTTGACCGATCCGCTCACTAAGTGTTTGAACAAAGCGGGACTTAACAAACTGGCCGACGAAGTTTGGCGGGAGGCGACGTCTAACGGTCAGCCTTTTGCCCTCGTGGTTATCGATTTAGATGATTTTAAGAAGGTAAATGATGAGCATGGCCATCAAGTGGGTGATGAGTTTCTGGTTCATGTCGCAACCACAATTAAAGCTCAGCTACGTGACAACGATGCTATTGCTCGGTTTGGTGGAGATGAATTCGTCCTTATACTCAAGCGGTGCGGACACGAAGTCGCTCAAGTTGTCGTACAGCGTATTCTAACGGCCGTTCAGAGCACGCCTCTCGTGATGGAAAATGCTAAGATTTTTCCGTCGATGTCTATGGGGATCGGAGTGTTTTCAAAAGATTTGCATGACTGGCAAGACATATTGAGAGCAGCAGACCAAGCTGTTTATGAATCAAAAAAAGCCGGAAAGAATCGCCTCACCTTGTTCAAACTCGGAGGAGTCGGATAAGACTCCGGCCTCCTCGCGACCTTTGGTTTCAAGTTTTCTCGCTGATTGGTATTGTGAGTTCGAACTCGCTGCCTTTGTTGGCTTCACTCCATTTTAGCGTGAGATCTCCACCCATTCGCCGAGCCAATTGCCGCGACAATGCGAGCCCAAGTCCGGTGCCCTCTGATCCCTTCGATTCAGGCCGATTTTCCCGCCAAAAGGGGGCAAAAATCCGACTGTGATTTTCGGGTTGGACTCCAATTCCGCGGTCTCGAACGCGGATTCGCAAAAGGTCGTGATCCAATATATCGACGGACATCTTAACTTCTTCGTTTTGCCCAAACTTCACTGCATTGCTAAGAAGATTAATTAAAATCTGCTCAAGGCTAACGGGATGAACTTTCGCCAATTTCGGCACGCTTTCGCCGATCTCAAGGCGGATCGGGTGCCTGTCTTGCGTAGGTGATCTTTGCACCACGGCAAGAATTTCGGACAGAAATCCGCTGAGTGCAATTTCTTCGACCGGCTCAAGAACGGACCTATCCTCTAATCGTGACAGACTCAGCATCTGATCCACCAGCCGTTTGAGGTAAAAGCTATTGCGCCGAATCACTTCGGCATATTGGCGGACACGCTCATCAAGGTTCGGCATTTTACCCAAGATTTCGGCAAAGCCCATGATGGCCGTGACTGGCGAGCGAATTTCGTGACTGGCGTCGCCCAGCCGTTGGATCAAATCCTGATTGCGAAGTCCGACCTCGACCAGTTCGCTCGCTTGCTCATGAAGATTGATCGAGACCCACCACATCAAGGCCCAAAACAAAATGGCCAAGGCTGCCATGGACCAACATTGCGGATGTTTGAGCATTGCCAGGCGTACGATAAGAGGAAGTAGGAGCAGGCTCAGACAGCTGACGACCGTCAATCGATGAATGGCATAAGCGCCGACAACTCCGGCGGCAAGCCCGGCTAAAATAAAGATGGTCAAAGTAAAATGAACTAGTAGTTCTTCCCTCAAAAACCAACCAGTTAGTCCCCAGATAAAAGTCGAACCAAGAGCTCCCCAAAAATAGCGCTGTAAATTTTGTCGAGTTTCGATCGGGGTGAACTCCATCTGCCGGAGCTTCACCCTTTTTGCCCACAAATAGCGGCCCGTTGTCAGGACCAAAAGAACCACAAGCCAGAGAATCAGAATATTGGGCGAGACCACACTCCAACTGAACACCACATACACAAGGGCGTTGGCGACGATCGCCAAATAGGCGAGACCACTTTGTCTGAGAAGCAATGACAAGGCGGCAGCCTCTACTCGATGCCTACGGTGCTCAGCCTCTAATAACATTGCGGCAAAATAGGCCCGTGATTGTTCAAAGTCACGGGTCTGGTTGATCTATAAACAATACAAAGTTAGTTCACCGAATTTGGTCACGAAAGAGTGATCTGCGATGAACCGATGTCTCCTCACTTCGATAAAGAGTTATTGATTATCTGGCGTGGCGTGTTATCACCTCGGAGAGGAGCACTGCCGTTGGCCGTTCTTGCTGTGGTCGCGAGAAATCAGATTTTTGAAAGAATCCTCAAGTCCGTATGGGTGATTCTCGGGGTTTATTGCTGCGCCTATTGGTACTATGGAGCCTATGCCACCTTCGTAGTCGTTTTGTCTGGCGTCTTGGTGCTAAGTCCTGTCACCCTAACTTTGCAGAAGTCGGGGCAAACGGAATGGGCAAAGCGACTCTTCTTGCTCAGCTGCAATTTTTACATCTTGGCCTCAGACACCTTTCTCACCTCGAGTGTTCACGTCGAATACTATTTCTTACCGGCGTTGGTTATTCCATTACTGATCTACGATCCGAGTGAGCGCCTTGAGATCATAAATGGAATAGGCGTAACATTCGTGTCTTGGGTTCTCTCTCTGTTCTCCTTTTCGACCCATTTCCCGGATGGATGGGTGAATGCGAATCTTCCCATGCAGTTGTTGAGTCGACTCAATTTCATTGGTGCTTTTGTTATTACACTTATATTTTTGCGATTTTTCGTGCGCTCCGTAATCGACTTGAGAGATCAATATTTAGCAGAGGTGACGGCGAAATCGAACGAACTGAATAAGTTCTTCGATATCGCTTTAGAAAAGCTCTGTATAGCCGAAAGCAATGGCTATTTTAAAAAGCTGAACCGTGCCTGGCTTGACCTTGGTTATGAAGAGAGCGAGCTACTTGGCCGACCTTTCCTTGATTTTGTACACCCAGATGATCGCGCTTCAACGTTAGCTGAGGTCGAAAAGCTTAAAGAAGGTCAATTGACCGTAGGTTTTGAGAATCGGTACCGCACCAAGGATGGAAGCTACCGCGTCCTGGTTTGGACGGCCGCTCCCGACCCACTCACGGGACTCTTGTATTCGGCGGCGCGAGACATCACGGAGCAAAAGGAAACACAGAGGCTTTTAGAAGAAGCGCAGCGCATGGGTCGAATTGGAAGTTGGGAATGGGATCCACGATCGGGTGAAGTCAGGTGGTCGGAACAAATGTTTAAGATTTTTGGTTTGGATCCCAAGCAAGGTTCGCCCACATTTGAATCTCACCGACGGGCGATTCATCCGGAGGATGTAAGTTTATGGGAGAATTCCGCACAAAAGTGCATGACCGATGGTCTTTCCTATCAAATTCGGTTTCGAGCCCACAGACAGAGTGACGGACGAACGATTTGGATCGACGCCTTTGCCGAAGCTCGGCGGAATTCGGCCGGTGATATCTATGAGCTCGGCGGAACCTGCCAAGACATCACGGAGCTGATGGAGGCCGAAAACCGCGCCCGAATTGAGCGCGCCAAGGCCTTACAAAACGCCAAGCTGGCCTCACTGGGTGAAATGTCGGCGGGCGTAGCCCATGAAATCAACAATCCCCTCTCCATCATCGCGGGAAATTTGTATCTGATGCGGGCCGGGATAGAGCCAGATCAACAGGCCCAGAAACTTGAAAAGATTGAGCGATCCGTTTTACGTATCAAAACCATAGTTGCGGGATTGCGCAAGTTTTCGCGCAGTTCAGAGTCCAGCGAGAGAACGTCCTGTTCGCCTTCTGAATTAATTCAAGAAGCGGTCCTTTTGACACGGTCGCGAGCCCTCAGGGATCAAGTGCAGGTCGAAACCCGATTAGAAAGTCGATCGAAGATTCTTTGCAACGAAATTGAAATCGAGCAGGTTCTGGTCAACTTGATCAACAATGCGATTGATGCGGTTCGAAATCGGGCCGAGCGTTGGGTGCGGGTTTCGACGCGAGATGAAGGCCCGTCGGTCCTCATAGAAGTTGAGGATTCGGGTGTTCGACCGCCCCCTGAGGTGGTTGAGCGAATCTTTGAACCCTTTTTCACCACTAAGCCGGTGGGTCAAGGCACGGGCCTGGGACTGTCGATCGCAAAGGGTATTTTGGAAGACCATGGTGCAGAACTCGAACTTTCTGAGGGAAAGAACACCTGCTTTGTCTTGCGGTTTGAAATGGATAAGACAACGGAGGGGGTTGATGCGACTTCGAGTCTTGATTGTCGATGATGAGCCCGATCTGTGCGAGGTCTTTCAATCGCTGTTTACCAATGAACAGTGCACGGTGGAAGTGCATTGCCAAGTCCAGTCTGCGCTCGATTCTGTGGCCAAGTCCCCGCCGGATTTGGTGATCTTGGATTATCGAATGCCGGTGATGAACGGCGAACAATTCGCCCGAGAGATCCCGGCGCACATACCGGTCATTTTAATCACGGGTGATCTTAGCGTTAGACCAGCTGGTCGATTCGTTCGGGTATTCAGCAAACCCGCCAATTTGGACGAGGTTAAGGCATTTGTGTTGGAGCAGCGTTGGCGCTCACCATCCAATGCCTCTGCCGAAACTCCCTGACCGCAGATTCGATCCTTTTGCGCAGGTTGCATACTTCAGGCGTGGGCTCCTCGATCCCGAGCAAGCAAGTGTCCTGTGAGTCTGGATAGGCGTACTCATGCTCCGAATTCCAATCGATCAAAGTCCACGAAGATCCTGTCCACGCCATTTGGCCCGAGTGGAAATCCCCGATGTCACTAAACTTGGCGGTCGAAATCGTGAATTCCTCAAGCTTTTGCACCATTAAGGAGTGCAAAAGCGGATTCTCAGAGCGGATTTCCTCAAACCGAAACAAAAAATCTCGCAGAAGAAGTTGGACATTCTTGTATTCCTGAATGACGTAGGTTTCCCCGGCTACGCGAACATGGGCCAAATCTTTGACTCCTGCGGCGGCAAGGGCTTCATAGCCTCTGACGAAGAGTTGGGTCGAGCGGGCGGGATTCTTAGATTTGAACGTTCGAAGAACCTCGTTTTCAGCCGTCAAATAGAGAACGGAATTGTCCCCTTCCCCCACATGGCGAAGGACGTGAAAAGTCTGGCTACCGGCCTGAACCGGGAAGGTGAGGAGTCCTGTGGGGCACCCGTCCTGGGCCCAACTAGGTCCGGCCAAAATAAGAAGGATTAGCAAGCAGAACTGTTGAGCCATTGTTTTCACCGAGGGCAAGGTTCTTACCATACTTTGGGATTTTATCGAGAGCGAATCCTTTTCCCGAGTGTCCAAGGCCTAGACAAAAAGGCTTCAGTCACTGAGGTCCAATTCAATAAACTGCCAGGTCACAGAAGAGTGGAGTTCCTTAATCTTTCGCTCCATCTGATTGACCCGATGAATAGCACTTTTGAGGTCGGTCAACTCGCCCGGATGGACCTTGCAGCTAAGTAGAACGGAATGGGAGCCGACTTGAATGGCGATGTACCTTAAAAGCCTTCCCGTCGGGAAGGCTTCGCGGACTTCGGCCTCTACGGCTCGCTTTAGATCCTCGTCGGCGGCTTCACCCACGAGGAAGGATTTAATCTCCACCGCCAAAAAAATCGCCACGATGACCAGCAAGAGGCCCACAAGAATCGAGCCGATGGAATCCCACATGGGGTTGCCAGTGAGCCAAGCAAGTAGAAGGGCGAGCAAGGCTATGGTGAGTCCCGCTAACGCCGCTAAATCCTCAGCAAAAATAACGAGAAGTTCGGAGTTCTTGGTACTTTTGAACCACTTTAGGTAGCCCGCGAAGCGTGGCTGCTGTCGAACCTCATTTAAGCAGACTCGAAAGGAATAGCCTTCCAACCCGACGCTCACGAGAAGAATAAGAAGGCCTATCAACGGGGCTTGGACTTCTTCCGTTTGCCCAAGCTTATGGACGCCCTCATAAATGGCGAAAAGACCGCCTAAAGAGAACAACAAAATGGCGACAATAAAGGACCAAAAGAAAGCCTCTCGTCCGTAACCAAGAGGATGCTGCTCATCGGGGGGGCGGGCAGACCGTCGTGCCCCCAAGAGCAGTAAGAGCTGATTGCTACAATCGACCAGGGAATGAATACCCTCAGCCAATAAGGCCGCACTGCCTGTCATCACCGCCCCGACAAACTTTGCAGCGGCGATTCCCAGATTCGCGGCAAATGCGACTAAGATGACCCGAGTTGAGTGTTCTCCGCCCGCCACGATTTAGGGAAGAGGGGCACTTAAATACAAATAAGGTTGGACAGTACCATCTGGTGTCGTGATGCGGCGGCCGCGAATCTCCGTGTGGGGAAGCTTAGAAAGATTCTCAAGCCACATCACAGTTTCCGAGTCCTCGACTCTCGAAATCAATTGGAAACTGTATCCGCCGGGTGTGGCCTCAATTCGAAGTGTAATTTGTGATTCGAAGGTCAGACGGTCTGATTCGACCTCTCCGCGCCAGGTGCCTTCCCAAGTTTCGGGGTTGTCCTTAATCATGTCGATTTTAAGCACGATATTTTCTCCCGAAAATGGCGTGCGAGAACAATTTGATTGGTCGGCTCGGCACTGCTCGATGCCTAAGTCGGCTCTTAGGGGCACTTCTATAGTGCCCGTCAGCGTGGCGTTTGAGGGAAGCCCAAAAAGGGAAAGACTAAGAGTGGCGGCAAAAAATAGACTTTTCATGGATGAAATTGAAGTGGACGCCGGTGGCGATGTCAAGACTTAGAAAGGAGGAGTGCGCCTTCCGGTCACCGCACCCCACATGCCGGGCCCGGAAGGACACTCAGATTTTCCCCATGACCCCCGCCATGGAAGCCCCAGCATGAGGTGTTGCAATTTCGATGCAGTTGAAAGTCGGCCTTAGGCGTAAAAAAACCGGAAACCACCGTCGTTTTAATGAAACCGTCTAAAGACATCATCATTTGAATTGGACTGTTGAACTTGTAATCAGGGCTTCTTTTTCGATTTCGATTTCGAATTCGATTTAGCTTTTGTTTTGGCTTTCAGCTTGGCCTTGGAAGAGGGTTTGCGACTCGATTTCGCGGCTTTGTTTCGAGATGAGACATTTCGTGGGGTTGGGTTGGCCTGATCGGCAAGCTTCAAGATGGCGCTGGCGTAATCCGAGGAATTATTGTAGCGCATGAGTGCCTTTTGGTGGGTGCGTGATAGCTTTTGCTTCCAACCGTTGACCTTCAAATAATTGGCCACACTCATGATGGCATCTTTTGCCCTATTGAGATCCGGATGGGTGCCGGTTTTTGCGGGTTTGGCTAGTGCCACATAGCTGGAGGGTATGAACTGGGGCATGCCGAAGGCGCCAGAGAACGAGCCATACAGACCCTTCAATACACCTTTGTGCTTGCGATGCATATCTCGCATAGCTTTGATTTCGGCCAAGGCCCACTTGGCTTTTGTTTTTGCCCTTCGGGTCACATCCGCTTGCATCTTTTTGGTCGCTTTTCGATTGGCGTAGCGGGGTATCTGCCCCTTCAAATAACGGATTACGACAGGGCGATCAGCCTGCAAAAGATGAAGGTAGACGCTCGCCACATGGAACAAGCCCTTATTCTCGCCGTGACGGGACTCAATCCAAAGAAGCGACGCCACAGTCGCACCATCGACGCCGTACCGTTTTTTGGCCAAGTCCAGCATGGACTTATTGTTCTTCATAAATTTTCTCACGTGGGCCACGGCAGAATCCGTAACTTGCGGCCCATGGTAATCTGATTTTCTTAGATACAAGAGTACGTTGAGCTCGACTACTTTCGTGAAATCCTTATGGTTGTAGATTCGCTTGAGTTCTTTAATGAACGAAGATTTGATCTTGGCCTGTTGGAGCTTTTTTTCAATGTAAGACCAGTCCGTGTTCGGCGCGACAGAATCCTTGGCTACTGCTTTCGGCAAGCCAAAGGCAAAACAGAAAATCGCCAGCAAACAAATTCGGGCAAGTCGTGAATCGTACATATATATCAAAAATTATTATCGACAGATGAGGTTCTCGAATCCACGGGACCTAAGCCCGTCTCAATGTGAGAAGGCCTCCTACTCCCAATTTACCGGATTTAAAAAGGGGAATATGATTTAAAACAAGACGTTCGCGCAGTAGGGGGAACAGCTTTTGGGGAACTTGCACGGCCGAATCCAGCCAGACCTTTTCAAGACAAAATCGTGTTTGCGCTTTGCTTTTCGGTCCTCTTCACTGGATAGGAGGTTTTTCAGCAAACATTGTGATCCATAGCGAATAAGTCAGCAGTCCATCCTTTGATCAGCCCGGCCCATCGAAAGAAGGGTCGGGCTGAGTCCTTGTTTTTCAACAAAATCTTTTTTTGATTTCATGTCATGCCAATGATTGGCCACCATGACTTGGCCGATGGCTCCCCCAAGTGTAGAGCCAGGCCCCAGCAGAATCACCGTATCTGGAGCAAATTCCTTTAGCCCAACTGATATCGCGAGCGAAAAGTCATAAGGCTCTACGACCTGATGTCCGAGGGTGTAATGGTAAAGTTCATCAATTGAAGTGGAATACGGCTGCCAAACGCAACCTCGCCCGTCAATGAGGGGCACATTCGGTTTTTGAAATATGTCACTTGGTATGGTGGCGAAAGCCCGCTCCGCCGTTTCCCGCAAGAGCGGCGTGTGAAAGGCCGCGTGGTTGATCAATTGAAAGGGATAGTTCTCAATCCCTGGAAGTTCCTTCAGGAGAAGAGCTACCCCCTTCTCATCCGCGCCCAAGACCGCATATCCACCCAAAAGGATGGACATGTAGACCTCACCCCCCATTTCGCGAACGCGATCCACTGTTTCAGCAACGAGCTGCTGCTTTTCTTCTCTAATGTGCCAGTTTTCATCGCAAATCGGATAGATCACTTGGCCCCCGATGATTTTTTCTTTCATCATCGAACCCATGGTGTTGATCACTTGAAATCCGCCCGCCCAATCGAGGCTTCCGCCGAAGGCCAAGGTCAAATACCAACCCATCGAGTTTCCGGTGATAGCTACAATGTCATATTTTTCACGATTGATAGACATGAAATCCGCATAGGCGCAGGCATAGATCAGAGTCGAGGCGTTTTCCCCTCGTGTATGAAGCGCCGGCTTAAAATCCAAATCGCCGTCCAAGCCAGAAATCGTCGGTTCCCCTCGGGCCGCTCTTCTCTCGTCTAGATCCCGAATGAAGTCCCGAACGGGACCGCCATATTGGCGAAGGTAGCCAAGCGATTCTTTTGTGTAGGTTCCTCGGCCTGGGCAAACGACCAATGCGCGTTTTTTCATCTTACACCCGATTCAAAAGTTGAAGTCCAGCCAGGACAATTTCATCTCGGCTGGGAAGGCCCGCCGCCGCCGCCTTACCCAGCGGGATGAAACAATCATCGGCCGCTACAATTCGGACACGAGGTGCGGTCTCGCGTGCCTCGAGTAGAGCCCCGGCCATCCATTCGCTCCATGACCCAGTCTTTCGACATTCATCCACGATGAGTATGTGGCTGGCGTTTCCAATCTCCTTCAAAAGATTTTCACGATGAATGGGTGCCATCCAGCGTACATCAATAATTTTAGTATCGAGGCCATGTTTTTCTCGCCAGATCTTTTCAGCCTGCTTCGAGTAAAAGACGCCGTTGCCGTAGGTGATGACGGTCAAATCCCGGCCCGAGCCCTCGACACCAAATTCTCCGAGCTCGATTTCACCTTCAATGGGATAAGTTCGGGCCCAGAGTTTATCGCCGGTCTCATGCAGATCCCGGGTCATGTAAAGGGCGATAGGTTCAACAAACACAATCACTCGGCCTCGCTCCCACGCGGCTTTAGCACAGGCCCTAAGCATGCGAACAGCGTCTTCACCATTGGAAGGAACGGCCACGACCAGCCCTGGAATATCGCGAAAGACAGCCAAAGAATTGTCATTGTGAAAGTGTCCGCCAAATCCCTTTTGGTAGGGGAGGCCTGCGATCCGCACGATCATCCCGTTGGTGAATTGCCCCTGAGAGAAAAATGGCAGGGTGGCCGCTTCGCCGCGAATTTGATCTTCGGCATTATGAACATAGGCCAGGAACTGAATTTCTGGGATGGGCATAAATCCATTGTGTGCAAATCCAATCGCAGTGCCCAAAATCGTCTGTTCATCGAGCAAAGAATTGAATACGCGACGAGGTCCAAATTTCTTGTAAAGAGATTCAGTGACATTGTAGACGCCACCTTTTTGGGCCACATCCTCGCCCAAGATGACCGCGCCCGAATATCGATGCATGATCTCACCAAGGCCTAGATTGATCAGTTTGGCTAAATGCAAGGGCTTATCGATATCGGGACCATGGAGCTCGCGCAGATCGCCTTCCGTTGGAGGTGGCGGCGAGGTTCGCGGATGCGCACAAGCGGTCAGCGATTGGCGGACCTCCTCTCGAGTCAAGAATTTGGGGCGAGTTTTGGCGTATTCACCGATGGCCCTAATTCTTTCACTGAGATCGCGATAAATTTTGACAATTTCCTCAGCCGTACACAAATCGTGGTTCAACGCAAAACGGGCGGAATGCAAAAGAGGATCATTAAATTCAGACTCTTCGATTTTGGTGAGAGAATTATAGGAAAGTTCAACATCAGAGCCCGCATGTCCCAGTAACCGCACGCACTTCATATGAAGAAAGACAGGCCGCCGCCGAGTGCGAGCGGTGTGCTCTGCCAGTTTCGCTTTTTCGACGACATCACAAAGATTCAGACCGTCACACGGAATGTACTCCAGACCGGAACGCTGACCATATTGCGATTCCAACCACCCGGTCGGCGTGCTGACTGAAATGCCGATGCCATTGTCCTCACAAATCCACACTATAGGCATGGCCACATTTTGGTGGGCCACCCACAAAGAGGAATTGACGGCTCCCACGGCCGTTGAATGGTTGATCGAAGCATCGCCAAAGGTGCAAAAGACAACCGCATCCGGTGGCATAACGGCCGACTCTAAGTTCAAATCTCGCGCGCGACGAATTGACATGGCCGCGCCCAACGCCTTGGGCAGATGGGAGGCAATCGTGGAAGTCTGCGGTGGAATCATTAACGGGTAGCTGCCGAATACCTTATGGCGCCCACCCGCGATCGGGTCTTCACTGGAAGCCACAAAAGACAACATCGTGTCATAAAGTGGGGTGCTACCGGTCAATTGCTTCGCCCGCTGGATCATAAAAGCGCAGCTTCGATAATGAACAAATCCCATATCCGTAAGACGAAAAACTTTGCCCCAAACGGCGTTGGCCTCATGCCCGGAACTTCCGATGGTGTAAAAGCATTCGTTTTCGTTTTTTAGGATTCGCGCTCTTAGGTCCATCTGCCGACTCATCATTTGAGTTTCGAAAAGGTCCATAAATTCGGCGGCCGTGAGGCCGGCCTCAGCTAATCCGGTATGGGACCGGGACTCTGGCAGGTTCCCGTCGAGAACGAATTTGACAAAGTTCTGGTCGACGGCTTCAGCTCGATTGTACATAGGGGGCTTAAGCTATCCTTCGGTCTCTGGGCGAGCAATCCTAGGGCCTACTTTATTCGGCGCGGCGAAGGGGTAAGTGAGAGTCGATATTGGACTTGCCGGCCCGACGATGATACCAGTTTGGCTCATTGCAAGGAGAATCCAATGGCCGCGTCCTACGAGTCTTTAAATTACATGCTCGAAGATGGTCTTTTTTCTAGCGAAGAGTTGATGATTCGCGATTCGGTTCGGGACTTTGTCGACAAGGAAATCATTCCCACTTTACAAGAGGCCAATCGGGCCGAAAAATTTCCGATGCACCTGATACCCCGGTTTGCCGAAATGGGTTTGCTGGGCTCAACCATTCAAGGTTACGAGTGCGCGGGACTTGGTCATGTCGCCTATGGGTTGGTGATGGCGGAGCTTGAACGTGGCGATTCTGGCATCCGATCTTTTTGTTCCGTTCAAGGGGCTTTGGTCATGTACCCCATCTATGCTTATGGATCTGAAGAGCAGAAAAATAAGTATCTGCCAAAATTGGCCAAGGCCGAAATGATTGGCTGCTTTGGTCTTACGGAACCGGATGCAGGATCCAATCCGGGTGGAATGCTGACGAAGGCCGAAAAGGTGTCGGGCGGTTACAAGCTCAACGGCAACAAGATGTGGATCACCAACGGATGCATTGCGGACATCGCTATCGTTTGGGCCCGCTTAAATGGCGAAGTGCGCGGCTTTATCGTTGAGAAGGGGACCAAAGGATTCACGACCTCCACAATGAAAGGCAAATTCTCGCTTCGCGTGAGTGTGACGTCGGAGTTGCATCTTCACGATTGTGTTGTGCCGGAAGAAAATATGCTGCCGAAGGCTCAGGGGTTGAAAGCGCCGCTCGGCTGCCTAACACAGGCTCGTTACGGTATTGCGTGGGGAGTTTTGGGTGCGGCCAATGCCTGCTACCATACGGCGCTGAATTATGCGAAAGACCGAACCATTTTTGATGGTAAAGCTCTTAGCCAGTATCAGCTCGCTCAAGCGAAACTGGTGAAAATGGTGCAGGAGATTACCAAAGGAAAGTTGCTGGTCTTACAGGCCGGCCGCCTCAAAGAAGAAGGCAAACTGGAACCGCATCATGTTTCGTTGTGCAAAATGAACAATTGCCGAGTCGCCTTGGATGTGGCGCGCGAGGCGCGCGACATGCTTGGTGGTAACGGGATTATCGACGAATATCCCGTTATCCGTCACATGCTGAACCTGGAAACGGTCAATACTTACGAGGGAACGGAAGATATTCACCGTTTGGTCATAGGTCAGCAGATTACCGGTTCACCGGCCTTTAGATAACTTTGACGACATGTGGGTGGAGGTCTTTGAGCCGAAGCTCACATTGATGTCCGTGATCGACTAGTATCATATCGACGCCGAGAGCGTTAGCCACCTCCAGATCATGATCTGTGTCACCAATCAGAATGGTGTCTTCCGCTCGATGGCCGGACCTTTCTAAAAGCTTTCGACCGAATTCCAGCTTACTTCCGGCCTTTTTGTCGGCGATTCCTGTCACGTGGTCAAATAGGTGGCCCACTTGGAAAAGTTTGAGCGATTCAAGAAGGAGCCCGTGTTCGGAGGCCGAAAGCAAAGACTGGGTTTTGCCTTGAGCCTTGATCTCAGATAGGACCTCCCGCGCTCCCGGCCAAAGGTCTAAGCCCGGCAGCCCAGCATGGAACAAATCATTGAACCTTTCGCACAGCCTATGAAAATTGGCAGTGGATGTGTCAAAACCCAGCTCCTTGTAGTAGTCGATGACCGGGAAGCCAAATTTCTTGCGATAGGTCGACTTATCAATTTGAGGCAGTCGTTCCTCCCGAAGCAGTACATTCACGGTGTCGACAGCATGATCAACATCGGCCAAAAGGGTGCCGTTCCAATCCCAGACAACGTGGGATTTCGTCTCTAACCAGGTCTTAATTTTACGCATATCCACTAGCTGCCTTAGACTTAGGTTCGGGTCAAGAGTTTGAAAACTTTTGACGATAAACATGTATGGGAACGAAGCCTACAATCCTGATTGTCGACGATGATAAGGTCTCGCTGGCACTGCTACAAAAGCTAGTTGAGAAATTGGACTACGACGCGGTTAGCGCCTCAGATGGTGAAGAAGCTATGCGGGTCATGGGCACCCAGCAGGTCGATCTGATAATTTCAGATTATGAGATGCCCAAAATGAATGGCCTTGAGCTGTTGATCAACACACGGGCTGAATATCCTCGAGTTCCTTTTATTCTCGTAACGGCCTATTCCAATTTGGCAGTTATTCGTGAAGCTTGGGCCAACGGCGCCTTTGATTTTTTCCAAAAGCCCGTCTACGTGGACCGATTGCAGCAGACCATTCGATTGGCGATTGAGTATGGTCATTTGACCATTGCACGCCGAAAGTTCAATAGTTCAGAGGCCTCGCAGCCCAACCCACAACACCTAAATGCGGGTGTCATTCGAGAGCTGGCCGCAGCCCTTGAACGTGACGACTTGCTTCGAATTGTTGAGGAATTTGAAACCCATGCCCGCATCGAGTTGGAGCAGGTTTTTCGATTTAGCATGATAAAAGATTCGGCTCAGGTGAAAACGTTTGCCCATCGACTTGCAGGTACCGCCACCAATCTTGGGTTGGTCGGAATCAGCGATCAGATGAAGGCGATTGAGTCGAATCCCGAGGCTCCGTTGACCAACGTCAATGAACTGGCTTTGGAGCTGGAGATGGGGATTCACTGGTTGAAGACTTATCTAACCCAGATTTATCAGGACCTCGCAGTGTGATTTCCTGAATCACCAGTGAAAACTCGGATTGGGTATCATCCCCGTCGGGACTAAGCCATAAAGCGGCCGTATTGACAGGCGAGTCCAACTTGTAATCCAAAATCACCTCACCATTTTTCCCGTCGTGATTGGCCACGATTTTCTCGCTCATGAGATCCTTGGAACCCGGAAAAACCCGGTTGGATCCGACCGGCCACTTAGGCGGTACAAGATTGTAAAAATAGATTTTGTCTATGCCAGAGTCCTTAGGTGCCAAGTCGAATAGGGTTTTGACCCATTTTGCGGCGAACATTCTTTCCATACGATTCATTCGGCGCTTCCCCGGGGCCACTAGCCCCAGCCGGAAGTAGGCGTCCTCAGGAAATGGAGAATCGGTCTCTTTTATTGCACCTTCGATTTTAAGTTTGACGCGGAATCCGGTGACAGAGGTGGTCTCCTTCAAAGGCAACACCAGTGGACCGGCGGACTGATTCACTTTTACGTCGATGCGGCCGTCTTTAATTTCCACCTGATTCGGTTTGATTTTTGAAAAACTAAGGCTTTGCCATCCGGCCGATGGAGAGAGAGGAATCGTCAACATCCCAAGTATTACAATGGGGTTCATTTTGAGCCTCTCAATCGGTCCCAACCATCGGCAACATCGTAGTTATAGCACATGGAGTTGGCGGTGGAAAAATCCATGGGATCGGATTTCAGTCGAAGCAATCGCTTGGATCTTCGTTTCAGCGCCAGTTGCAGTTTGCGGCGGCAGTTTTTCACCGGAACAGTTTGTCGATCCCCTTGCCGAGAGGAAAACTCAATGTCGGTGAGCTCACCTTCACGACTGAAGACAAATGCCGGGGAGGGCTCCACACTGGCGATGCGATTTTCGACTCCGCATTGGATGTCTGGGTCCGGCGTGTCTTCGAGTCGCCATTGTACGTAGGTTTCACCCAAACGGACTTCACAAGAAAACACCACATGGGGCGCGGCTCGCTCGACGATCACGGAGTCCAAATCGGTCCAGCGATCCATGGAGGTTTCGCACAGTTGTCGTATGTAGACCACCACTTGATCGTCATCGCAGGGAGCAAATCCTCCGCTGGATTTCACTATGGATTCGAGGTGATTTTCGAAAGCCCCCCATTGGATGTGGGGTTTATTGGGGTTATCTGAGCTCCGAAAGTAGAGCCACCCGGGAACGGCCAGATTGACCAGAACGAAAACAATTTGAACCACTCCCATAGAACCAGAATATCGAATCTACCCGCGGATAGCCAACGTGCTCTCGCGCTTGCCGGAAAAGCCCGGTCTTTTTGATAGACTGTAGCCCAAAGTGCGAAGGGCCCGATTGAGGGATCCAGTTGCGGCGTAGGTCGTGAAGACTGATCTTTCGGCCAGCCGATGCTGTAGGGATTGAACAAGAACGTCCTCGGCCCAAAGACGGGGAGACATTTTACTACTAAAGGCATCGAAAAAAATGAGCCCGATTTCGGCGAGGTCACCTAACGCTTCGGGAAAGCCACCGCGCAACTCCCACCGACCTTCTCGCAAAGCGCTCGAAGCCACGGCCTTGAGGACGGATGGGTCCATCGCAAAGTGTTGAGCGACCCTCTGGCCCACCAGGTGGAGAGGTTGATCATGGTCGAGATCATCCTGACACCAGCGGCGCAAATTTTCTACGAGCAGACCCTCGACTTCGAAGCTCCAAATTTTGCCTGGTACTTTTTGAAGGTGGAGCTCAGCTAAAGAGATAAGCTCGTTGTAGGCCAACCCAAGACCCACCGATACAATGTGCATCGGTGCGCCCATTTGGTGAGCGAGCAAGAGAGCCGAATGATAAATATAGAGACTTTCGGTCAGCGCCCCTTGAGAGTGGTGCATTTTTTCCGCATATCCGTCCTCTCGCTTGAAACTTAGGGTGGGACTGGCATCTGCGGTGATGAAGATCTCGTGATTTTCGCCGTTTTTCATGCTCTTCGCTTGTCAAAGCTCCCGGATCAATCTAAGCGAGAAGGTATGTCTGGGCAACCGACCTCTTATTACCCCATTAGCCGGTTCTATCAGGAGCGATTTGGCGGCAAGGTCTATAAAATTTCTGTAGCCGTCGCTGAGACTTGCCCCAACCGTGAAGGGCTCAAGGGCATGAAGACATGCACCTTCTGCGACCAGTGGGGGTCGGCGGCCTACGCAGAAAATTTAGTAAAACCATTGTCCCAGCAAATTGAAGAGGTTCGTGAAGTCCTTCGGCGCAAGCGCGGGGCCGATCGATTTTTGGTTTACTTTCAAGCTTACACCACCACTTTTGGTAAAGTTAGCCGCTTGCGTGAGCAAGTGGAACTGGCGCTTTCTTATTCTGACGTGGTCGGTGTGGTGATTGGCACCAGGCCTGATTGTGTTTCCCAGGCCTTTTTGGATTTTGTTGATGAGCTCTCTCAGCGGACATTTGTCGCCGTGGAAATGGGAGTGCAGTCCTTTGATGAGAAGACTTTGATGTGGTTGAGTCGGGGGCACTCCGCTGAGCAGGCCGTTCAATCCATCGAACGAATTGCGGCGAAAGCTCCATCAGTGAATTTAGGTGTGCATCTTATCTTCGGTTGTCCTAATGAGTCTGATGAGTGGTTGATCAAGACGGCCGAAGTTTGCAATCGCCTCCCTGTGCACAATGTGAAACTGCATCACCTTCATGTTCTGCGTGGGACCGAACTCGAAAATCTTTATGCGGATGGGCACTTTCAACCCGTGGAGCGGGAAGAGTATTTTCGGCGTTGCGGAATATTTCTTCGCCATCTGCGCCCCAATATGGCTGTACACCGTTTGGCTGCGTTTTCGCCGCGTGCCGATGAGTTGATCGCACCCGCGTGGTCGGCGTATAAAATGGAAACCTACCAATTGATGTTGGATTATTTGAAGGAGAATCAAATTGAGCAAGGTCAGCTTTACACTTAGTTGGGTTTTAGGAATTGTGGTGTTTATCTCGGGTTGCCAGACGCCACAGCAGCGCGACACCTCTTTGGTGCGTGATCGTATGGAAAAGTTAAAGCCACTTTCCAAGTACTCCTCCACCGTTTGTGAATTGAAGGTAGAACCGACGGCTCCGGCGAAGGCGCGATTCGCACAGATGTTTCCGGGACAGGTGGAGGGCCTGCGTTCTGAAGACTGGGTTTATAAGTGGCGCCAGACCGAGAACTATTGTCAGATTTCGGCGAGCAGTACGTCGGTGGTGATCAAGGAGCAAAAATCCTTTTTGCAGTCGAGTTTTTGTCGCCTTCTTCAAGCTTACTATGTGAATTCCCCCTTTGATGAGCTAAAGGGAGGGGTTGAAAATATCCATTCCCGCCCTGAGGCCGTGCAAATCTCGTGGAAGAAGGACTCGGATTTCGGCATTTACTTAGATCGTAGCAAAGTGGGCTTTGTCACAAAGACCAAGTCTCGTGGAGAGCTGTCCGCCGACTACAGGCGGTTTGGATCGGTCTATTTGCCTGAGCGCCTGGAACAAAAACACGGCGAAGTGCGCATGCTTATCGATCAAATTCAGTATGCCTCGAAAGAGCAAGAGGGACGTCGCCCAATTGAGAGCATGTGGTTTAGCATGGGCAACGAAAAACCCATGGCTCAGGCCAAAATCACGGTGCAAAACTGCAAGTCTCTTTAGTAGCAGCCCGGTTTTTTATCCTCGATGAGAGGGCGCAAATTCGTCCGCCAGGCCTTTGGAGCGCTTAAGCCGAGAGCAAACGGGGAGCGATAGGATGATTCGACAGCTCGGACAATGTCCTCTTTAGGATCCACATTGTTCCAATCTGTACACAAAATAGCATCGGCTGAGCGTATGCTTGTGCGGAGCGAACTCTCAGGAAGGGCCATGTTGTAAAGCGCTGCCCAGTTCGAAGTGAGATCCGACGGATCGCCGGCATCGTTGAGGGCCGAATTGCGTTTGCTAAGCTCGGGGGTTGAAGTGTCGAGTCGATCCCATGAAATTTCCAAATTCAGCAATCGCTTGGCCACGCCTTGCGCGAATAAGCTGTCGCCACCTTCGCGTGAAATAAAAACCGTGCTCTCACAACCAGCGGCCTTTAGAACAAGCGTTGGGGCCAAGTCAGGCCATCCACCGGCAGACACTAAATCCCGACCGTCTTCTGTTTTGAAAGGAACGAAGTTGGATAGCCCAGGTTCGGCAGGGGACAGGGTCATTACCTGTTTCCAACTCGCACCTCCGAGCGCGGTAAATCGACGGCTCTTTTCTGTTCTGCGATCCACATTGGCCTCAATTCGCGTCAGATCTTGTTTACGCCCCCAATATCCAAAGCGTATGTCTTCGGTATTGGAGATCTGAAAACGTTCACCAAACTTGCTGTCGCAGGAACTTAAATACTCATCGAAAGCGATGCAGTACTCAGCCGCAGCGGAGCCTTGCAGAACGGCCGTAGCTGGCAAAACAGGGATACCCGAACCGATATCCCGGTCCTCTTCCTGCGGCAGATTCACTTGCTTAAAGTGAGTGGCAAAAAGAGTGCTAAAGAGCGCATGACACTATGGCTGGCGTTGCAAAAGTTCGGGCCATGATTTGCCGATTGAGTCAGGGGCACAGGT
>JBFWON010000046.1:0-30181 GCA_050250515.1 Bdellovibrionales bacterium
GTGGACTCAAATTGCAACGGAGCATCCGGTAAAGCCGGTCAATTTGATTCGCCAACTGGCGGCTGCCGCCCGTTACCGGGAGTTGCCTGAGTCCAAGGGCAAAGTGTTGTTAATGACTAGTTTGGGCGATCGTTTGGTGGATCCGGCATGCACCATGGCCTTGCACGAACGCATGGGATGGCCGGTTGTGAAACATCCCTGGGGCGGCCATGATCTCACCTGGGATGATTCTAACTGGGTGCTTCATCAAGTGCAGGAATGGCTGACAACCTAGTTTCCCTTATGCAGTCTAAAGTCGAGGGGGAGCAAAGGCGTGCGAAATTTCGTTTCGCTTGTCGTGGTTTTGTTTGGTGCGGCCTCGAGTGGTGCGGCCCAACTGGATGCGACAGGTAAGTCCGTCACTCACTTGGATCTGCGGCATGACCAGTTCGTCAGTCAGGGCACTCCTTATTATAGAAATGGAGCGGCCCCTGAAACTTCATCCCTAGGATTGACTTGGCGAGACAGTGCCCGCTGGCGTGGAATTGGTCTTGGAAAAGTAGATCTCACAGATGAATACAGCTCGTCGGAGTCTTGGAATTACTTGATCGTGCGCGACCTCTATATTGAGAGAAGGGTGGCCGGTGTTCAGTGGTCGCTCGGTCGAAGGCGAGAGCGTTGGAGCGAGTGGGAGTCCACCTGGAGACAAGGTCTTTTTGAGCCCCGGTCGATGATCAATCGATTGCGAAATGAGCCGCTGGGACTCACGGGCTTGTTCACCTCGGGCCATCTGCGAGAATGGAAATGGACCGTGGGTGCATTGGCTTTGCACGTACCCGATAGCGGGGCTCATTTTTCGATTGCCGACAATCGGTTTGTCTCTCGTAATCCTTGGTTTCGCCCGCCGGTCGCGAGCTATCAACTGGGTGAAACTGTAGGGCAAATCCGATACTCGGTGAAGACTCCAGAAATATTGGATGTGGGGTTAAACCCTGGCCTGGTGGGTAAGGTGGAAAGAGGCTCCTCATTCGGGGGCTCGAGACTCTCTGTGGGATATAAACCCATCCCGCAATTTCGCCTGGGTTTTCCCTCTTACAATCGAGTGGTGGTCGCGAGTGAGGAAGACTTTTTCGCCGTCGAAATCAATCCGCGGGTTCAATATCACTACGTCGCATCCACTGATTTTTGGCGGCATTGGCAGGGCTGGGACTGGACGGCTTCCGTGGCGTATGATCGTCCTGAAGCTCAGCCAGCGGACTCGACGTGGACCACACAAACATATTCCCCGACGTGGGCCTACGCTTTAGGCACAAGTAAGAACACGGAAGTTGGTCGCCTGCGCTTCGGATTTCTTCGTTTAATTGGTGGCGATGATCGTGATCAGGGCGTTTTTGCAAGGGATTCTCGGTTGTTTGAAGGCCGCTTTCAATACGCTGAGGCGTGGCTCGCCGCTTGGAGTGTGGGGCCTCGAAGTCTTTGGAAACGCCCGTTTGTGGGTGAAGTTCGCCTGGTTTGGGATCGGCAGCAAAATGGCGGCGCCGTGGAGCTCAGTGCCGAGTACCAGGTGAACCGCCGTTGGCGCGTGTTTAGTGAAGCCGACGTCTTGGGCTTGTTGCCGGGAGCCGCCCGCCAAACCGATGGCTTCTTTGCATTGTATAGAGCTAACGATCGAGTGAGTGCGGGGATGACTTATGTCTTCTAGATACAAAACGAGTCTTCTAATGGCTCTCGTCATTTGCGTGGGGGCCAAAGTTCTTTGTGGATGCTCGAAGGAGAATGGGTCGTCCGATCGGCCGATTCCCGTAAGTCTTCAGGGGCAAGGCGCCTGCATTGCCGATTTTAAGCCCACCGTGAGCGCTTTTGTTAAGGCGGACCTGAGTGAAAAAGAAATTCATGCGTTTTGGCAGTGTTTAGATAAGGCGGTCGAAGATTTTCAAAGGCTCACCACCGGCGAAAATGGCGGCTCTACCTACACCCGTCAGGCGGTCCGCCGCTTTCTTGTCCGTTATTTTCTGACCAACCATTCGATTGATGAATCTCAGGTTCGAACTTGGATGCGGGTCAAACGAATTTTTCTGGCCGGTGATGAAGAGACAATCACGCGCGCCGAGTTGACTCGGCTTCGCGAGCTCTTAAGCCTGCTTGAGTCTATAACTATGCGCCTCAACCCGCACATCCAAGTGATTTGGCAGAGCAAGCCGGAGTGGTCTGAGGCTCAACTCGGTCAAGCGCAAGCGGCTTTGGCACAAGTGATAAATGAAGTCGGTCAGTGGCTAACGGCCCGTGGTCAGCCCCTGTCAGTTGGTCATTTGCATGAGATCCTCGTTTCGATCGAGGGCGATTGGGCCAAGTGGACGCCGATTTTGGCGGCGGGTAAGAGAGTGTTTTTAGGTGGGTCGCCGGATGAGATATCCGCGCGCGAGTGGTTCCCACTAGGTCAACTGTTCGCCCATGGGGCAGGGGCGATGTTGCAGTTTCGCCAGGCGTTTTCAGACGATCTTAATAAGGGTCTTAAGGGGCGGGGACTACCCGCGGGCCTAAGATCCGTTGGCGAAATTTTATCGTTGGCGATTCATCACCACGCGGACCAGACTCTACCGCTTTCCGAAGTCGAAGAGCTTGTGCGGGCGTTCTCTCGTAGTGGGCTGTTGCCTCAGGATTTTACCGAACAAGCGATGCAGAACGCGACTCACCTGGTTCTGACGCGACTTCTGGGGCAGCCCACATCCTCGGTGTCGATGGGCGCCCGGGAAATCCGTTTTCTTGAAGACGTCACAAATAATTGGTTTGAAGTTTTGGGCGCTGCCGATCTCAAATCAGAAGATCCAGGTCGGTTGGGCCTCGAATTTAAAGCGGTGCTGGGTCGATCTTCTCCAATGACGTGGGATGAAGAAGGTCGGCTGATTCAAGCCCACTCGTCCATTTCGGATTGGCGCCCTGACTCCGCCCGGCGCTTGGCTTGGCCTTTTGCCGTGCTGAACTGGGTCCGCCGTGCCTACGTTGGGGATGCCCTCATTTTTTCCGAGGAGGATTTGCATGGGGCCGTCGGCGAAATCCTGCCCGTGTTGCAAGGATTTGGATGGCTTAAGACAACTAAGCTTACCATCGGAAAGCGCCTTCTTCGCGAGGCCGATCTGTTTACTTTGGTGTCGAACGGTGATTTCAATCTTGATCTTGGTGAGGCCGCTCATTACCTGGCTTTCGTGACCTCCGGGTACCGCTCCGCGCGAGTTTGGTTGACTGAGTCTGAAGGCCGTTGTGTGGAGCGCGAAGCCCGCTGCGTGCGTGGTCTGGCGGTTCGCGCCGGGTCCTCGATTTTGGATCCGCTGCCGCGCTTGAAGCAGACTTTTGGCGCCCGACCCGAAAGAGATTTTGCGCGGTATATGATTAAGGCCGAAGAAACCATACTTGGAAAGATGCGATCGGGTCCGATGGCGACCTCCGATCTTGTGCAAGTCTGGCAGCTTTTTCAGTACGTTGAGGTGTTTTTGGCTCAATACGATGTCTCCGGGGACCAAACCATCGAGCTGGATGAGTCCTTCCCGGCTTTTGATAAATTCGGTCCGACATTAGGAAAATTAATCTCTTCTAGTGGCTTGCCCCGCGACGAACTTTTGGCACTTTTTACCTTCATGATGAAATATGGTGATACGCCCTTCTCGCTTTTTGGCGGGCAGGTGCTCTACCTACATTGGAAATGGCACCGAAATGACTGGGAATTTCACTCGAATCGAGAGACTTTGATGAGCATTCTCAATCAGCTGTCGAAGTTGTGAACGAATCGGTCTCGATTAGAAATAAATACAGACTGTTTGGCTCCAAATTGAAACCATAATGTAGATAACGGTAAAATCCGACCCATGCGCCAAAGGAGGCGCGGGCAATGGGATTATGGCTATGGCTAGCCGCTGTGGCCCTTACGGGTCTAAACAGCTGGGCGGTTTCATCGGCTAGTTACTTCAATTTGGATTTGCGGCAAAACCGCTACCTGGGTGAAATTCAACATTCCACTCAGGAGGCCAACTATACCCAATTGGGCCTTGATCTCAATCTGGAACCTCGTCACGTGGGTTCCTACAACTACAAACTTTCAGCCAAATCACAAGGTGCCTTTGAAAGCCGGGAGGAGTTCTATTTCGGCGTGCCCGAGGCCTATGTCGAACCCCTTCGCCAAAATCGCGGTTTGACTCTGACGGTGGGCCGCAAAAGGCGAACGTGGAGCCGTCTTGATGAGCAGTTTGCGCTTGGGGTTTGGCAGCCACAGTTGAGGTGGGACTATCTGGCTCCCATTCAGCAGGGCCTGACCGGTATTTTCTTGGATTGGCGCATGACCCGGCAGTTCAAAACGGTGTTTTACACAAGTCCGATTCATTTACCCGACCAGGGGCCTCAGTATCGTTTAAAGGATGGGCAGTTCTACTCTTCCAATCGTTGGTTTCAGCAACCGACCGGCGCGATCCGGCTCTTCAATGAAACTCGGTACGCGGAAGATGTTCCGCTTCACTTTGAAATTGATCAGCCGTCCAACGATGAGTTGTTTGTGCAATCGGGATTTGGCCTGGGTTTGGAATACGATCATGATAACGGCTTTTGGTCCCATTTGAACTTAGCCTACAAGCCGCGCAATCAAATTCATCTCGGGATTGAATGTCAAAACTGCGCCACGCTGGGTGGGGGGCCGAGTCCGCTCGAGATTACAGCGCGCATCCACCCGAAAACGGTAAAGCATTTTGTTGCGACTTGGGAAACTGGCTTTCAAAAGGTGGATCATCGAGGTTGGATTTCGTTAACCGGGGACTTCCCAGGTACATCAGGCTTTCCCGCCGAGTATGAAGAAGCCTCACTGGACAGCAATGCGATCGTGGGTGCCGCCTACCAACACGCACTGAGCCCCGACTGGGTGGGACGCCCCATGTGGCTTCAATACTCGTATGTCCGTGTTCTCGATCTTGCGAAGCGCGGGGCGGGCTCGCGTTTTGAAGAAGATCAGGTCCGATCGTCTTGGGATAGGTATCCCATTCGCAACGTGGCCGCTTTCGATTGGCGGGTGCGTCTGATTTCTACCGGGCGTAATCTCTTGAATTGGACCAACCGGTATCAGTATTCCATTCCAGAGCGGGGTGGGTGGCTTTCGTCATTTTTGGAATTGGAGCAAGGACAGTTGAAATGGCTATTGGGGGCGGACATTTTAGGGTCGGACGTTGAGCCGGGATCGCAGGAGGCGGGTCTTTTTACTCGCTATCGCGCCAACGACCGTGTTTTCGGGGGAGTCAGTTATGTATTCTAAAATACTCAGGGTGGTTCTTGTCCTACCGTTCGTCCTCTCGACCAGTTGTGGACTGAACACGGGTGAGAAGGCACCGAAGTCAGGTGCTCCCGCCTTTAGTGGACGGGGCTATGTCTGCGTGGGCGAAATCCCGCAGCACTTGGGACGATATGTTTCGGATGAGCTGTCGGAGACTGACATAACCGATTTCGTTCGTTGTTTACAGAAGGCCTTTACGACCTTCACTCAGCTCACCCGAGGGCGCGATGTTTCGGTCTACAAGCCGGAAGAGATTCGAGACTTTTTGCAAACCTACTTTTTACGAGAACGTCCCATCACCGATCAATTCTTGCATGAATTTATGGTTTTAAAGCAGGCCTTTGCGGGCGGTACCCTTGACACCATTACGCGCCCCGAAATCGCCGAACTCATCGACTTTTTAGAAGATCTGCGGCGCGAGGCCATTCGTCTCAAACCCCATCTTCAGTTTCTGAACCCGGTCTTAATCAAGAACCGTCCGGTGCAAGTGGAAAATTTAGGTCCGCGCTTGCAGTTAGCCAGTGAGGCTTTAAGGGATTCCATTCGAGTCGTGGCCAAACGCTTGCAGAAAGGTCAGCAGGAGTATCGCTTCTCCAATTTCGAAAATTTAATCACGGAATTTCGTCGCTTTGTCCGTTGGGATGAGGTCTACCCGGAGGCCCTGCCACCCCGGTTTTGGATTCAGTTCTTAAGAGTCTTTAAACAGATGATCGTTTCGCCCGACAACAATGAAACGATTAAAGTGAGGGAGTGGACACCTTTCCTCCATGGTTTGTCGAGATGGTATTTGGCGTATGTTCAGTATTTGATTGGCGTACAACATCAGCCCAAGTTCAATGGCGCAGGTCTTAAGAATTTCATGTTTTTGGCTCGCGAGGCCTTTGATCTGGCTGAGGAAGCTGTGGCTCGTCAGCCGGATCAGCGCATGTCGATGCTGCAAATGAACAACCTGTTTCGAGCTGCGCAAGATTTGGGGTGGGTCTCCATGAAAGTGCGCTCGAACTCTTTGGAGCAAACTTTTCGAACTTTCGTCGGGCGCGTGTTTGGCGACGTCCAATCCGGCCTTGATCTCGAGACCCTGAGTCGAATGAAATTTGAGTTTTATCGTTGGGCCAATATTCAGTTGAGGTTGGATGCCCAATTCGCCGGACGTGCCGTTGATCCAGTTTCAGATTTAATTCCTAACACCACGGCGGGCTTCATTATCCCGGCTGAGTTCCGAGCTCGTTTACGCCAGGTGCATGAGCAAGACTGGCAGGACTTTATGAATGTGCGCGAGAAAATTCGACCGATGTTTAACAGCGATTGGTCGCGCACCACTCTTGTGACCCCGGCCCACTTCGATAAATACGGATTGAATCAAGGGTTTTACAATTTAACCATGATGAATATCCTTAGAACTATGGTGGGGTTGGTTTTCAAGGGCTACTCGAGCCAAAAGCAGGTGAAGTGGGATTCCACTTTGCGGCGTGAGGAACTGCAAAGATTTTATCTGGATGTGCGCGAGTTGGCGATTGATCTAGGAGTGGCGGACTCGCGGGTGACCACTGTCGGAAATCGCGCCTTTATTGAGGGAAATTTATTTACCTTTTCGGGTGACGGAATTTCGCAGGACGATGAAAAGAGTCGACTGACATTTGTTGAGACGACGGAGCTTCTGTCGTTGCTATACTCGGGTGGGCGAATGGCCGGGAAGCTTTACGAAGAGTTGGCCAAGGTCAGTAGCAAAGGTCCGTTGGATCTTCATGGAACGCCGACCCTAGATCGAACTAAGGTGAAAGAGAATTTGGCCCGAGTTCTAAGGGAGCAGGCCACAAATCTTCCTGGTCTGGTGGATTTTCTCAGTCGATCAAAGCCGGAGATTGCGCAAGATATGGCAGACAAGATTCTGGCTGCCGCTTTTTCGCCCAGAAATTCCTTGCAGGACTGGGTTGAGATGAATGAACTGAGTATTGTCGCCGTCGTCTTTCACTACATCGAGGCTGTGATGGTTCGCTACGACAAAAACGGCGATGGCATTTTGGACAATGATGAAATTCGCCGGGCCATTCCCGTTTTCACAGGGTTTATTCAGAAATTTGCTAAAGAGAGTATGAAAATGGATCTTTCTGATTCTCGGGCCGAGGGCGTCTTCTTATACTTGCTCGCCTATAAGACGATTCCTACAACGCAAATTCTAAACAAACTCAGTGTTTGGTGGCTGTCCTCTGATCGAGACTATGGGTTTGATGTGGGATGTAAGTGCTGGCTCTTTGAGTGGGACGGATTTCGGGTGCCTTTGGATTTCAACACCCAAATCACCTTAGACCGCATGGCCATGACGTCTGTTTTTCAAGTGATTGTCGAAAAACTATTTGCGACCTCAGCGGCGTCCGCTCCCGCCGTTTCTGCGCCAAGTCATTGAGGGACATCTCGCAACTCGGGTGCTTGAATATTTGTGTTTATCAACACCGGAGGACAGCAAATGTTTCGATTTTTACTCTCGATTTCTTTTCTTATGAGTTTAGGCGCCAATGTTAGCGCGGCCCCAGACGAGACAGTCAAATTCAAACTGGATGACACCCATGCCGCGATTGTCTTTAAGGTCAACCATCTCGGCTTTTCAAATGTTTACGGGATGTTTGGTTCTTCTGAAGGGCACATTGTTTGGAATGAGGCCAAGCCTGAAAAATCCTCTTTTGAAATCACCACGAAAGCAGATTCGATCACCACTTTGAATGAGAAGAGAGACAAGCATTTGAAGGGTCCTGATTTTTTTAACACCAAGCAATTTCCAAAAATCGCTCTTAAGAGTAAGTCGATCAAAAGAGTCGGGGAGAGTAAGTACCAGGTGGAGGCAGCCCTCACGATGAAGGGTGTCACCAAGCCTGTGTCGTTTGAATTTACTCAGTACAACACGGGCAAGGATCCGTGGGGAAATACCCGAACGGGTGGCGAGGCCATCTTTAAGATTAAGCGGACAGATTTCGGCATGACTTATATGAGTAAGCCCGGCGAGATCGGTGATGAGGTCGAGATGATGGTCAGTATCGAAGGGGTGAAACAGTAATGTCACCCCTCGTGGCCGCCTTTATTCGAAGTGCGGCCGCGCCGGCCCTGCTGGTGATGGTTGCGACTTTCTTCGTCAGTAAGGTTCCAGAGTTTCAGCGGGCCCGCGTAATTGCGGGCCTTGTCGCATTTGGCTTTGTGATTGGTCATTACCTCTTAATCTATCGACTCAGTTTTCCGCCTGCCGATGCTTCTGAGAGTTTGTCTTATGTGGCCGTCTTACTTTTTGTGTTTGTTCTTATGTTTCCTGGATTGCATAGCGCCCCTTATTTGCTTCGGGCGATTTTCGTTGTTGGTATTGGATTCTTGACGCTTTATCACTTGGGCGGAGGCCTTTTATCGAACGGCGTTCATCAAAGAAATTTGCTGGCGTTTTTCTTTTTGGGCTTGGGTGTGTGGTCGATTTTGGAGAAAAGTGCCCACGGGGTAGGAACGATCTCCTTGATTGGTCTGCCTTTGATCACGGCCACAAGTCTAAGTTTTCTTTTGCTCTTCGGCGGCAGTGCCTCGTGGTCTCAGATGGTGAGCGTGCTTTGTGCGATCTTGGGTGGCCTTATGGCCTTAAGCTGGTTTAGGCCCAAAGCGGTTCCAAAATCTGCAGTGGTCCCATTTATTTCGGTATTTCTAGTGGCCATGATGGCGGCTGGACATTTTAATTTAGAGATCAATCCGTGGAAAATGATCGTGATCAGCTTTCCATTTTTGCTCTTGTGGATTCGACGTTTTTTGGCCTTTGTTCCGGCGAAGGAGCGCACCGAGTTTGTGTTGCTCATGGCGATGGCCGGTGCTCCAATGGCCTATTATGTGTGGGATGCTTTTAAAGTGGCGGGGCCGCTATATTGAAGTGTCAAAAACAACTCAAGGAGGGGTTATGAAAACAGTGGCAAGATTGATTTTTGGATGGGGCTTGTCTCTAGGCGGGACGGCTTGGGCGAGTGACACTGTAGAATCAGCGACTCCGGTGGCGCTTCCCACTTTGATGGAATCCGTCGAGGCGGGTGGAATTTGCGCCTCCAATCAAAATTATTGTGTGGAGATCGCCAACGCGATCATGCTCTTGAATAATGATGACGTTTCCATTCGCTCGACCTGCGAGGGCTATGATGCCACTTACTGCCAGGGCTCCAATCGTTATTATATTCGGACCACTCTTCGTGTGATCAAGGAAACTCCTGAGACGCCATGAATGGGACTGATCGTCACTCGACGCAGAGGGTGCGCACGTAAGGGCCAAAGCCCATCCACCAGGTGAGGCTTAGGCCTCGATCGTAACGTCGTAGGCTGACTTTTCGCCCACTGTGGCAGTCGACGGCGATAAAGAGACTCGGCTTGGGTTCAGAGCAATACTGCGTTTGAATGGAGCAGACAGATGAGCCGGGTTCGGAAGCTGCGGGGCCGCAGGTGAGTGTTTCTGGGACCGCCTGGCACTCCATTTCATCCAAAGTCTTGAGGATGCGATTTTGGCAATCACTTCCGCTGCAGAGAAGATTGAGGGATTCGCCAAAGCTAGAAAATGAAAAGGTGATGAGTAGTGAGCTGATGATGATCTTGGTCATGGATCCTCCGTTTGAGAGGACGGTAGCGGGCTGAATGACTCGGGTCGAGTCCGATTTTGGTTTCTGTAATGGTTTCAGTTTGAGTAGTTGTAATTTAGCAGGCCGGGGTTTCCAGCCTGCCAGCACAAACGGGATTTGAGTTATTCCTTCAAGCGATACGAGCAATCCATATCATAGGAGGTAAAGCTCGGCTCTCCGGGAGAGTGCAAGGTTGCCTTCGAGGTGAGGCGAAGACTGGCGCCATTTAAGATGGCCTTTTCTGTTCGGACTGAAAGGGAACCAGACGTCTTGGTCAGTAGTCGCTGGCGGCTGGTGACGGTCCCGCCAGAAACGGTGGTGCGAGTTTCGATCCGAACCATTTCATCGTCAATAATTTGAGGATTTTCCCCAACCGATGGAAAATAAAAGCTTCCGAGTCGCAAATCGGGCGCCCCGTAGACTTGCATAGCGTATCCAGTGATTTCCGCGTGGCATAGGAATCCCGCGTTGGCACGAACAAGAGTAAAAGTCCGCAAAAACGGAGTTAAGTCGGCATCGCTTGAAGCCGATGCGTTGAGCGAAAGAATCATAATCACAGACAGCATCATTTTGCTGATTTTCATAGGGTCCCCCTTTAGAGATTGTGTCGAAGGCGTGTAGCGAAAAGCGAGCCATGTCTAAAATGACACCGCAGAGTTTGATATTTGGAATCGGGTCTGATGCAGTTGGCTCGCTGGCGACACGTGCTAAGCATCTTTGGTCGTAGTGCGAAATGACCCTTACAAAGTCTGTTATGGCAACTGTGACACCAGTCTTCAGGGTCGCGCGCGCGCGGCTCCGGTGGCGATGGTGGCCGCTAGAATATTTTTAATAAGATCACCAGGCATAAACGGAAAGAGCCCGGCGCCCAGCAGGGCTTCCGAGGGAACAAAGTAGGACAAAACCAGAAGCCCAAGTCCAAAGATCAGCGTACTGCCAACATAAGCGGCCGCTAAAGCGCGAGGGAAGGTGCTCGTCCAACCCCGATCCGCCAGTCCTCCGACGACATAAGAGGCCAAAACCATTCCCACCAAATATCCACTCGTAGGGCCAAGTTTTGCCGTCGCTAAAATAGGAAGGCCTGTCAATCCTAACAGGACATATCCGCCGACAATGCCTGCGCCCAGTTTTCGTCCCCAAAGAAGGGCTAAGAGAGCCACGCCAAATGTTTGTCCTGTAATAGGAACCGGTGTCCATGGAAGCGGTATTGAAATCTGTGCCAACGCGGTCAAAAGAAGAGCTCCCATAAACCACGCGCTTGCGGTAGCGATCCGACGCTGGGATTGCGTTGTGAAACTTTGTTGATCGATCCAGGTGGGAATAAGAGCCCGTGATGCCATGGTTTTTCTCCTTTGGAAGATCATTATCATAGATGGTCGTGGAGTCCTAGACTCAATTTGGGGCGAAATTTCGGGGGGCTTGACAATTCGGCAGCCATTATTTAACCTTTTAGTTAAATAAGGAGAGGCGCGATCGAATCCACTCACCTCAGCACCACTTTTGCGGCCTTGGGCGACCCCACTCGGCTGGCGATCTTAAAGCGTCTGTCAAAGGGCGAAGCTTCGGTGACCGAGCTGGCGGAGCCTTTTGATATGAGCCTTCCAGCTATCACCAAACATCTGAAGGTGCTGGAAGGTGCCGGATTGATCACGCGTAGTCGGGAGGCTCAGTGGAGACCGTGTCGATTGGCTCCGGAGGGGCTTAAGCCGGTGTCCGACTGGGTCGATGAATTTCGAAAAATTTGGGAGGCGAGTTTTGATCGTCTCGAGGATTATCTCAAGCAAGTGCAAGCCGAAAAGGCAAAGAAAGGGAAGAAGCATGGGCGGCCAAAGAAAAGCAAATGAGATCTATATCAATCGAGTCTACAACGCTCCGGTAAGTTTAGTGTGGGAAGCTTGGACCGACCCAAAACAGGCGGCCAAGTGGTGGGGGCCGCGCGGTTTTACATTGACCACGCATAGTAAGGAACTCAAGCCCGGCGGAAAGTGGATCTACACCATGCATGGACCCGATGGCACCGACTATCCCAATATTGCGACCTACCATGAGGTCGAAAAGCACGCCTTGCTGGTTTACGATCACGGAGCGACGCCCACCACGCCGCCCCTTTTTCGGGTCACGGTTCGGTTTTCGGAAAAAAATAAAAAAACCACAATGGAAATGACGATGACTCTGGCCTCGGCCGAAGCGGCGGAAGAGATCAAAAAGTTTATCAAACAGGCCGGTGGAAATTCCACATGGGATCGTCTGGGCGAGTACTTGGCCGAAAAGGATGGGCTCGATCACTTTATCATCAATCGCACATTCGAGGCGCCGGTGGATGTGGTGTACGAGATGTGGACAAATCCCAAGCACATCGCGAAATGGATGCCTCCGACGGGGGCGACCATGGAATTTATCAGCGCGGACATTCGGCCGGGGGGAAAAAGTTTTTATCGTATGGATGGCCCCTTTGGTCGCTTGCATGGATGTGCGCAATATCATGAATTCGAGCGTCCCCATCGCATCACCTACAGCCAGCAATTTTGCGATGAAAATCAAAAAGTTTGTCGGCATCCTATGGCGCCCACTTGGCCCGAAAGTATGCGCACCACTGTGGAATTCACTCCCGAAGGGGACAATCTCACTCGTGTGACGGTGACTTGGGTTGTAGAGGGAGCGGCGGGTTCAGAAGAGCGTGAAACCTTCCATAAAGGTAAGGCTGGCATGACCCAAGGTTGGACAGGATCCTTCGACAAGTTGGAAGAACTTTTGGGTGGACTCTCGAGTTAAAGAAATCTGCAGCGCAATTCCGCAGGGTTCTTGACTTCCTATTTTCTCCGTTCGATCTTTTTCGAACGAAATTTTTCATCGGAGAAAATATGTTTAAGATGCGATACGTCCTAGTATTGACCTTAGCGTCTGGCCTCGCGGCTTGCGCCAAAATGAAGAGTCATAAGGGTTCAAGCCCAATGGCGCCCTTAAGTGATGAGCAGCGAACCAAGGTGACGCGCGTTTCGGAATCGATGACGGTCGCCACTCAGGCGGCGCAGTCGGCAGGCCAAAAGAAAGCGGTTCAGCCGGCGGCCGCGATCGCTCCTGAAAAACCGAAGGAAGAAAAAATTCGCGACATGTCCAAGGCTTTGTCTGATTCGGGTCTCTGTAAATTTGAAAGCAATCTCCCCACCAACGGCGGAGCGAACCCGCAGACGGGTCAGTTCAGTATGTCGATGTCGGGTGAGGGCTGTCCCATTCAGCTGGCGATGGGATTTGATTACAATGTGACCCACTCCAATCAAAGTGGTGAAGTGAAGTTTACGTTCTTTCAGAAGTATGCGGTCGTGGATGCGATGGGCGAGTACCAACGATTGAACGATGTCACGGGTGTGGATGTGGGCGGCTCTTTCAATGTCCACGTGGATCGTAGTGGAGCCAGTGGTGGCGGAGTGATCGCTGGCAGCATCAAATCTCAAGCGTACGGCGACATTATGACTTCGACGCAAATGTCGGTGTCCGCGAATCAGAGTTCGGCGACTTCGACCATCACGACTTACATGAACTTTCCCGACTTTAGTGCCAAGGGACAGGTGGTGATGACCCAATCCCAGAGTGGCGAGCCCACAGTGGCTTACTCTATTAATGACCAGCCGAGCTCTGAAAAAGAGTTCCAGCAGGTGTTCGGGCCAGGCCTTGGAGGCTTGGGCGGCGCGGGAACCGGAAACACCGGACCGGTGCTTGGATTTCCGACGCGCTGACGACCCAAAAAGGAGTCCGAACCTAGAGGGTGGCCACGAGATCGTGGCCAATCCACCAGACCGGCTCGCGGGGCTTGAGGGCCTCGCGAAGCATGGTAACACCGCAGGCGCGAAAGACGATTTCGCTCAAGCGGGCGGTCAGCAGATTTTTTTCATCCGCATGCATATCGATGATTTTTTCCGAAGTCGTGCGCATCAAGGCCATTTGTTCGGGGCCGTTGTGTTGCGGCCAGCCCGGATAATCTGACCACTTCTTACCAATGATGTCCGACCGAAAATAGCTGTCGGTCAGGGACAAAATCTCCTCCAGATTGTGATCGGGCTTTAATAGAGATCCACAGGTCGAAAGAAGTTCTTTAGTTATGGGCGCATTCGGTTTTTCTTTTTTGAAGGCTCCGAGCAGGGGATAAAGCGCCACTTCGACGCCCAAGAAAATGGAACTGGAGTTGGTCAAAATTTCGGGTGCATTGAAGACGCACGCATCCACTCCGCTCGCCATGGCCCGTTTCGCAATGTTCTCAAGCTCTATTTTGGCAAAACCCTGCAAGTAGGGGGAGTAAGACTGCCACTTGTACTCACTACCCATGAGGATCTCGGTCCCATGATACCCGTAGGCCACGTAGCAGGCGCGGCCACCGTCGGCCTTAATTTTTTCGCGCAGCGGAGCCGAGAGTTCGATCAGGTCTTCAAGACTTTTAGCGGTCACATCCATAAAGCTCATCTGACAAAATCGACCCAGTTCGCCGTCCCAAAATTCGCGGCTCGAAGCATAGCGGTCACCATGACCTTTAAATACGCGATTCATAACGGGCATGATGATCTTCGCGCGGGGGACTCCTCCGGCCATTGTGTGTGCGAATAAAACGTTGGCGCCCTTTGGAATCTCGGCCTGCAGGGCATTTAAGTACTCGCGGACCCGGGTTTTGAAACTCTCTCGTCCTCGTTTGCGTGAGTCTTCAACTTGCGGCCAATCCATCTTGGCTTTGTTCCACTCGCTGAGCTTTAAGCCTTGCAGCTGATCGATGGGACGAGTGCCTTGGGCTGAGGGCTCCATATCAAATCCACATTCGAGTGGAACATTGATCAAGGGCTGGTCTTTTTCCTTCATTTCTTCGGCGGTCAGAGGACGAAGTTTTTGATTTTCGTCTCGTCGGCCAACGGTGCCATAGATCACCTTCATCCCGGCGGCCTTAGCTTCGTCGATCAAACCGTTGACATATCCACGGGCAAACACCTCGCCGAACACGACTAAGACATCCCCTTTTTTAAAGCCCGAATCGGCGCGCAATTGACGGAGCGGTTTGAACTCTTGCATCTGATTCTCCCTAAATTGATTCGTCTTTTTTTACCGACTGAAATAGGATGAAGTCCATGCGCGTTGTGTCCTTAGTGCCGTCTTGGACGGAGACCCTAATTGAGGCGGGAATTGAGGTGGTGGGCCGCACCCGATACTGTGTTCACCCCAAAGGCCCCATTGAGTCCATTGCCCCTGTGGGTGGCACCAAAGATTGGAACTTTGAGGCCATTTTGGCTTTAAAACCGGATTTGATCGTTTTGGACCGGGAGGAGAACCCCAAATTCATGGCCGAGCAGGCTGAAAAATCGGGACTCAAGTGGATCGCCACCCATGTGGGCAAGAGGGCCGACGTTCCCGTCGAGATCGAGCGTCTAGCCGAGGCCCTGCCTGGCGGGCGGTGGAAGACTCTGTTGAACGGCTGGAGAGCCCAGGCGGCGGCCCCACCATGGCCTACCTGGGCCGGTGGGGACTTTCCCGGCTTGATGGAGTGGGGGAAGAAGCCTGAACAGCCCGTCACTCGGGTGGAGTATGTCATTTGGCGAAATCCCTGGATGGTGATTTCGCGCGGGACCTTTATTGGATCCATGATTGAGCATTGTGGTTTTCGCGAGATTTTAGGAGGGAATTTCGAACAACCCTATCCCGAGCTGGATTTGGCCCAGCTACCCCATCCTCAATCGACTCTTTTGCTTTTTTCCAGTGAGCCATTTCCCTTCGCCAAAGTTTTTCCGAGCTTGGCGGCCCTTGGGTGCCCTTATGCCCTTGTCGATGGCGAGTGCTTCAGCTGGTTCGGTGTGCGGACACTTGCCTTTTTAGAGCGTCACAATCCACGCGCGTAAATTGTCCTTTGTGTGAAGAACTCTCAGGCAGATCAAGGAATAATTTCACGCCGAACACACTCCTGACGTAAATGCTGTTGCGACAGACAAATAAGATGAATACAAGGGGCCCTAGTTCAAAAAATTGTGGAACGGTTCTTGATAACCAGAATTTCTAAAGACGTTTGTCGGGATGGGACGAATGCGGAAATCGACTGTTACCTTTTGGGTTAGGGTTATGGCCGGAGTTTGGGCTTTGGGGCTCGGGCTGACCTGTGTCGCCTTTGCCCAAGAAGGAACCTCTCGCTCGGAGCTTAGTCCTCTTATTCACAATCGAAAATTCGAAATGACCGGCGATTGGAAGTTCGACCTTGGCGGAGCCAACGGCCAAGAGGCCAAGGACGCCTACACAGCTGCCTATGTGTACTTCAGCTCCAACTTTGACTTCAATTTTGCCAAGATCATCAAGGCCCGGATTTCGCCATGGGCCCGGGCCTTTTCTGGTCGATCGCAGGATCGATTCGATGATGGCGGTCTGGACAATAAAATCAGTTTGCATGAGTTCTGGTTGGGCGTAGAGCCCCTCCCATTTGTAGAGCTAAGGGCTGGTGCGCACCATCAGGGCGTTCTTGGATCGCCCATGTTGGTTTCCGGCCTCAGAACCTTTCCCGGGCTTCAGGAAATTTTCAAAGCCAAGTTCACGCCCGAGTTCGAGGGTAAAATTGTTCTTCAGCAGGTGGTCCCCACCTCGTCGAGCTTGAATGACGAGCGAGAAGACGTCGAGCCCCTGCCCTGGTTTCGCACCGAACACATTGAGTTCAAAGGAAGGGCCTTTCGAAAGCTGGAGTGGAAGGTGTTTGGCGGGCGCTATGCTTGGCAAGACATCCCCATGAAAGTGGCCACCGAGAGTGCTAAACATGGCAACAGTCTAGATACAAATGGGTACTCTCTCTATGGCCGGTTGACCTATCAGCATAAAGGCTATTTCGGTGGATCGACGGTTTGCTTCTGCGACGATGAAAATGGTTATGGGATTGTCGGGGAATATATGCGCTCAACGAACACCGAGGTTCCGAGCGGATTGGCGGACTCTCAATTGATCGGAATTGGCCCTAAAGTGACAATCGGTGACGTGGAAGTGGATGTTCGTTATCGCAAATACTTTATCGAGCCTGAAGCCACGGTCGCGGCGTACAACAAGTCGCGATTTGGTAACACCAACCGTGATGGCCACAATGCGGAAGTGAATCTGAAGTTTTTAAAGCACGGATTTAGTCTTTATGGGGAGATGTACCAGGCTAAGCCCTTGGACAAAACCAAAGATCAGCACGACATGGCGCTGTACTACTTAGGGGTGGAGACAGATTATGCATCATTTTAGGGGAGCGATCATCATCCTATCTTTGGTGTTTGGTCTTGTGGCGTGTACCAAGCCCAATACCGATCCAAATGGTGTGCATGGCGACCGCGAAGCTAGTGCGAGCTTCTATATTGATACCGTCTCCGGTAGAGGCGAACTCGAAGGCGAAGGCATGCTCGATGCCGAAAAGCGAACACGCGGTTGGACCTTTTGGCGATCGGCGACCTACCACTTTACGGCCTGTGTGTTGGATCGGGCCAGTGGGCGTAAGGCTCAGGGGCATAAATTTACCGTTCAAATTCCAGAAACGAAACAAAATGTACCAGTTATCGGGCTGACAACGCCCGACGGCTGCTTTCGATGGACAGAAACCATCCCTTTCTCGTTCTTCGTAAAGCGTAGCCGTTGGGTCGTTGTCGAGCGCGATATTTTAGGTGAGGGTGTTCATCGTGGCGTGCGCCGCATTCGCTTAGCGATCAATCCTTGGACGCTCGGCCGGCTGGCGCGAGATGATGGCAAGACGGTGTTCTTCTTAGATCGGGAGCCTGTTTCTGAAAGCAAGCTGTTAAGAGCTAAGAACTCGATGAGCGCTTTTGGTGACGAAGACCTTCTTGGTAAAGATGAACTCTTTATCGATGATGTTTCGATCCAGACTCTGCGCAAATCCGAGCGCAGTACGGGGACACAAGTTCAGCTGAACATTTCTATGACTCCCAAGCTGCTCTATCGTAACTCGGATTCCCCTGAAAAGTCCGACGACAAGTTTTCGGGCGCCAGGTTTATGAACCTTCCCAATGGAAACTTCTTTATCATCGGCCATTTGGTGATGTCGGGTGTTGGTAAGGAAATGGACGAGCGCGTAGTGCTGACCAATGGTGGCAAGCCCGTTCTGTCGCTCAGCGACGAGGACCGAAAGCTAGGCGTGACCGGCGTGGGGCAGATTCGCGATGGTAAGCTGATTGGACGCTTGGACGCCTGGATCGACGGTAAAGTTCCTCAAGGTCAATTGAAGCTCGTGCTTAAAGTGATTCCGCGAGGGGTCCGAGGCATTGAATCCTTCGAAGGCATTTATGATCTTGGCACACTTCGATCTCTGTCGGGCAACAAATCCGGCGAATTAATCGCCGAATGTCGCGACAGCAACACCGGATGTAAGATCGCGCCCTATCTGAACGATCCCAAGACGGTGGGATTTGCTAAGCTTCGCGAGCAAAATTACGCCAGCGACAATTCTCCTTATTTGTTTGACCGAGTGAAGCTCCGCTTTATTCAGGTGCTTCCCGGCGAAACCACCATGCATCGTGAGGTCGCCTACTCGGCCACGACCTGTGTGGTGGATGCCTTTACCGGTGACAGCCTAATTGGTCAGCCCTTTACCATCAGCTATAAGAACCAGAGAGAGGCGGAGTCCTACACCAAGGTCACTGACAACAAAGGTTGTCTGACTTGGCAGTCCAAGATTCCGCATGAGTACTATATGCCAGAGGCCTTTCAAGAGCGCGAGGTGGTGATTTCTAAGGGTAAGGTCGAAAAGTCGCTTAAGTTTTATTTAAATCCTTGGGATGACAAATTCACTTTTGGCTTTGATGAACTTGAGTTTCCGCCGCAGTTGAAAGAGGCCAAAAAGGTCGAGTCGCGCTTTTTCTTGGCCGACTTTGGTTATCACACCATTCGTTTTCAGTATAACATCGACTCGTTAATGGATCTTGAGGTCAAAAAGACCGTGTTGATGGAGCTCGATCCTCGCGTGCTTCGCTATTCGGGAATTATTAACGCTCGTAAGATGACCGAGCCTTTGCGTGACGGCATCTGGCTGATGAAAGTCGCCATCCAGAAAAACTATTTGGATCCGGCCCAGCCGGGAGTTTTGATTCAAAAGCTTCAGCCACCCCAGTCGATCATCCGGTTGGCTGACGAGCCGGCCGGCTCCGAACGTAGACTCACGCGTAAGCGCCTGCGCGAGATGAATATTCAGGCTTCGACCAACGAATACATCACCACGCAGACCACTTTGGTTCGTGTGACCGATGGCGTGATCATTCAGCCGATTACGCTCAAGATGCGCGATCTGCGAATGATGCGTGTTAGGAATAATTTTCTGATTCAACTTGAGCCGGTAGATGAGATCAAATTGCAGAATCAAAATGTGGCGAACGAGCGAATTCAAAAAGCGATTGAGAAGTTGCTTGAAGAGCGCAAAGCCAATGCTGCAAAACGGGCCGACAATGTGAAGTCTTACCTTGATGCGGAGTCACGACCGGACGAATTGACCGAGCTTCGAAAGGACGAAGAGGCGATCGAAGCTAAGGTCAAGCGGAAGATCGAGATCTCGCGCGCGATCTTTGATGAGATCAATAAGAGACTCACCGCCACCCACAGCTTGAACGTGGATGACCCAGAGGTGTTTGCTATGAGTCTCATGCCTCGAGGCTATACTGCCGAAGAATTGTCAGAGGTCGTCAGTCAAGTGATCGAATTGGTCGGCAAGAAACGCGAAGATGGCACTTACGAAGTGGCGGGTCGTCTCACAGCCAATGACTTTACTAATATTAAGCTTCCGACCTGCGATGAAATCGATTGCACAGATTATAAATTAGAGGATGCGGGACTTAAACCCCGAACTTTTGTGGGTCCGGTGATTTTTCTTCACAATGGTTACAAAGATTCGGTTCGGGCCACTGACAATTTAGATGAAGCTAAGTGTGGTCAAGTGGTTGAGCGATCCGATGTATTTGAAGCTAAGATGCATGACGAAGCGATGCGCCTCTTCAAGCAGGCCGAAACCAGCGCATCGAAAGAGAGACAAAATACCTTCTACAGTTACAGCGAATACTTTGGTTCGCTTCGCCATCTCTGCGGCAAAGACGTTGATGATTTGATTGAGCGTGAGGAGCAGGATCGAAAACTTTTTGAGAAGAGTGGTCCGGCTGTCGCGTCCATTTACAACTTTGCCCAGACTTTTGATTTGAACTTCATGTCGCTTAAAGATGAGCAGCCCAAGAGTGTCGACTTTTCCGCTGAGGAAATTGCGCGATGTGGGAGTGATTTGGTTAGCTGCATGAAGCCCACGACCGATCGCTGGGTGCAAACGGGCGAGGGTCTCGAGACCATCAATCGGTATCTGAATCTTCCAAATTTGAACTCGACCATCGCGGGTTGGTTTGGCCAAGAGCAAATCAAGGAAACTCCGTGGACAGTGGAGGACATGGACCAGGTTCTGTTTAAGTACAAAGGCACCCGTGCTCGCCAGTTCGTGGGCTGTACGCTGTTAGTCAGCCAGTATGTCAAGCAGCTGCAGCAGTCAGAAGCCATCCCCAGACTGTCTTGGGATTGGCCGTCGCTGGAGCGCATGATGGTGAGCGATTGCGCGCTGAAATCCAACACGGTTTTCTGGGATCGAAAACTTCGGGTTTTCAAGACCGGCCAGGACGGGACTTCTTATACCTTCTTGGGTGGTTTGCAGTTGAATATTAACGTGGGTCAGGGATTTTCGGTCGGTCGCAGTCAGGGATACAACTGGGGTTGGTCCGTTGGTGGTGGGATTGATGCGGTGGATTTCCTAGGTCCGGCTAAAGCGATGAACATGGTCAGCAAAGCTGGTGGCGAGCAGATGGGCAATTGGATGAAGCCGCTCAGTTTAAAGGCGGGCGTGGGCGCGGGTTACGGAGAAGGTTTTTCAAGTTCCAATGGAACCAGTGTTTCGGATTCCACCTATCTGGTGGCACAAATTGCGGGATTCCGTGTTCGCTTGGACGAGTATGAGCGTTGTCATGTGGCCAGCTTCTCAAATCAAAATGGTCTCGAAATCGTCAATCGTCTCAATCGGTTGATTTACTATAAAAAGAAGAATCAAGAGCCTGTCGTCCCTCGCGGAATGGTGATTTGTGAAGGCGTCCATCAAACGGAGCCCAAGCAAATAAAAGAGAGCTATTTTTACTTCACGCAGCACTTTACTGAAGGGGATATGCTGGATGGAGCGGATCTTTACAACCATCCTTGGCTTTTGGCCCTTCGCGGACAGCGGGATTTTGGGCGATTCTTGGCTCGAATTCGCAAGCAAGAGAGCTTGACGCTTGGCAATTTTGTCAAGGGCGTGTGGAATGGATCGACTCGCCAGTTGGATTGGCCTTTGGCGGAATTGTCGGCCATTTACCGGCAGGTAAAGCCCTCTTTCCCCGGCTTTTACACCGTTTTAGAAGAAGGTGAGGGTGGAACACCATTTCCTCTAGAGAAAGAGGCGAGCATGGTCGACACGGATCCGAACTTTGAGTTGATTAGTAAGAACAAGCGCGAATTCAGGGAGAAGGGACTTCCCGCGAATCGATAATCTTAAGAGCCGCCAGCTGCTCGACCAAACTGCGGCTGGCGCCCAAGCGACTTTGAAATTCTCGCGTGATTGTCTTTTGCACGCGATCCATGCGCTCGGGATTTTGCAGAAACATTTCCACCTTAGACTTGAATTCTTCAGCGGAAGTCACGGGTTGCACCAGCGAAAATTCCTCGCATTGAATTTTGGAAAACTCCAAGGCCTCGCGATTGTTCAGGTGATCGGGGCCGACAAGGGTCCAAGATCCTGCGCCTAGTGGTTCCATAACCGAATGGACCGACCCTCGAAAACTTCCACCGACAAAGGCCATCTGCCCGAGTGGATAAAGTTCAGCCAGGCGACCAACTTGGTCCACCACCAAAACCGGTGTGTTCCATTTTTCCTTAAGCACTGAGAATCTTTGCCGGGCCAATTGGTGTGTGTCCAAGCGCCGGGCCAATCTCACCAGATGTTCATTGGAGGGCTCATGGGGTACCAAAATCAAACGCAACTTCAGGTCCCGGCAGAGTGGGGCGAGGGCTTCGAGCAAAATGGACTCGTCAGCCGACCAAGTGGATCCCGCAACGAGAATGGGTGGCCCGTCCGTCTGCAAACCGGGTGGTGTCACATTTTTAGGTGAACGCAGTCGACGTTCCACTTGATCATAGCGGGGATCGCCAATGGCCTGAGAGTTCAAAATTCCCATCTTGGTCAGGGCAGATTGATCGGCCTCAGACACACACCAATTATGATCCACCTGGCGTAAAAGGGTTCGGCGCAGCCAACGGGCCAGTGGGCTCATCAGGGCCGGATCGCGTTGAGTGTAGGCAAACAGAATGATGGGAATTTTCTTTTGTCGGCATTGGTGCAGAAGTTCGGGCCAAAGGTCCGTCCGCGCTAACAATAAGGCATAGGGTTGATAATAGCGAAGAAAGCTGGTGATGGGCCCGGGCAGATCAAGTGGCATAGCCAAAGATAAATCGACTCCAGGAAAGGACTCAATATTCTTCACGAAACTGGGCGAAGAGTAGGTGACGAGCAAAGGAAGTTCAGGCCATTTTTTCTTAAGCTCTTGAATCACCGCCTTGGCGTACTCGAATTCACCAGAGGCCGCATGCAACCAAAGGGGGCGTTGCCCATTTGGTTTGGGTGGTCGGGGCTGCATCTTAAGCCTGAGAGTCGCCCGAAGCTTTGGCAAAAAGGGAGTCAAAATGAAGGAGACAAAAACCAGCAAGGGGGCCACAAGGCCACGATAAATCCAGATCATTCGTGTTCTGGATGCTCGCAGTCGCTGTGACAGTGCTCTTCGGTGGACTCGACTTCAATCGTTAGGTGGCAGTCTCCGAGCTGCTTTGAAATCTCTCGAATCTTTTCTTTAACGTACTCACCCTTTTTGAGATCGTGAATCACGGCATGCAGGGACAGGATATGGCGGACGCCATCTAAACTCCAAAAATGGACATCATGGGTTTCGTAAACTTCCGGTAGCGCTTCAACATCGTTACGAAACAAGCGCAGAGCGTCTGGATTCGGGTTCCCTTGCAAAAAGAGATTCACCGTCTCTCCAAGAGAGCGGTACACGTTGAAAAGCACAAAACCTGAAATGCCGAGCGCCAAGAGTGGGTCCAACCAATTCCATTTGTAAAGCCAGATGAACAAACTTCCGATTAAAACCGCAATCCAACCTAAGACGTCTTCAATCAAATGCCATTTTAGCATCTTCTCGTTTTGAGTATGTCCATGACCTAGGCGCCAAGCCGCCAGGGAATTGAGGGCAATGCCAAATACGGCTAGACCCATCATCCCGAGCCCATGCGGCTCGCGTTCGGATTGAAAGGACGAAATACTTTCGATGGCGATATATATAGCACCAAGAGAAATTACGATTCCCGAAATCAAGGCCGAGAGCAGGGACAAACGACGCAGACCATAGCTAAAGTTTTCCGTCGGCCCTTTGGAGGAGCGCTTCTGCAAAATGTACCCAAGCCCCAGGCTTAGGGCGTCGCCAAAATCATGCAGAGCATCGGAAAGCACGGCCAAGCTTTGGGTCCAAATGCCCCCGACCAGTTCCACCAGTGCAAAGCCAAGGTTTAGCCAAAAAGCGAAGCCAATATTGCGGACCGAAGAATCGGGGGTCTGGTGATGGTGATGATGGTGCGGGGCAGAACCATGGGCCATGGATCATTATTATCGGGGAGCCTCGTGACCCGTCAAAAACATCTTTCACGAATATTCCAAGTCTTTTACCATGGCTATTCATCCAAGGAGTTCGACATGAAACATAATACTTCTATAGTTTTAACAGGGGTCTTGATCTTGTCATTGGCCGGTTTGGGTTGCGAGACGGCAGGAAAGAAGACCGCCGTGGGCGCTGGCGTGGGTGCCGCTGTGGGTGCGGGCGTTGGCGCTATCATTGGTCATCAAACGGGCAACCGAGGCAAAGGGGCCGCGATTGGCGCCGTCTTAGGTGGTGCGGTCGGAGGCACGGTGGGCTACCGCATGGACAAGCAAGCCAAAGAATTGGCGAAAATTGCCGAGACCAAGCGAACGGAACAAGGAATCGTCACCAAGTTGAAAAGCGATATTCTTTTCGACAGTGGAAAGTCGGACTTGAAGCCGACGGCCAACTCGAACTTGAATCAAATGGCGGCGATCTTAAAGAAGTATCCTGAAAATGTTCTGACCATTAAGGGGTACACGGACAGCACGGGTTCGGCCACGACGAACCAGCGACTTTCGCAGGAGCGCGCGCAGGCGGTTAAGAATCAAATCGTATCGGGTGGTGTACCGGCTGACACTGTAAGTACGGTCGGTATGGGACCATCCGATCCAGTGGGCGATAATGCAACCGCTGCCGGTCGATCGCAAAATCGTCGGGTGGAAATCGAAATCACTGTCGACGAATCCAAAGTTCCGAAATCTTAGAGCCACTTAAATCCGGCTTCGCGGGGAATTTTCTGAAGGATCTCCGCGAGAGCCGCTGGGGCCGGGCAGACTTTGCGAAGACGTGTGTCGAACCAAGCCCCTTCAATTTCGATTTCAGCGGCCATCTCGCCATCTTGTTTTAAAATTCTGTGGTACAGATGAAATTTGCGATGATCTTGGCTCATCCCTAACATATGGAACTGAACTGATATGATTTCACCGGCCCGCACTTCCCGTCGGTAGCGCGTCGTTTCGGTGAAGATCACAGGGCCTACACCGGCTCTTTGAAACTCGTCCATGGTGAATCCGTTTTCGGCCAGGTAGGCAAAGCGAACGTGGGCCGCATAGTCATTGTAAGCTGTGTGCCGTAGGTGCAAATTGGGGTCAAGGTCGGCCCAGCGAACTTCAAATATTTTCTGATAGGGATTCATTCTGACCTTTCGCCCGTGTGGGCTGTCGGATAGGTAGAGTCAGAGTGAAAATTGAACCTTTTCCTAAAACACTGTCAACTCGGATTTGACCGGAGTGCGCCTCGATAATGCGGCGACTGGCCGAGAGTCCCAGACCAATCCCCAAAATCGTTTCTTTGGTGGTGGTGCCACGACGGAAGGGCTCAAAAATAGTACCCAGTTCTTCCGCCGGAATGCCCAATCCGAAATCCTGAATTTCAATTTGAATCTTATCTTCCAGTTTCTTCGCCGAGATTCGAATTTCGCCACCCATGGGTGAGTACTTGACCGCATTGGATATCAAGTTATTCACCACTTGCGAAATGCGGGTGCTATCCACTTCCGCCACAAGATGGGGATCGCATTTTAAAACGAGATTATGAGCTGTGACCGAATTGTTAAAAAGCTCTACGGTATCTTTCAACAGGGAATTTAAGTCTGTCGATGTTGGTCGAACCTTAAAATCCCCAGCCTCCACACGGGCGGCTTCTAATAAGTCGTTCACCATGCGATCTAAATTATGGGTCTGCCGGCGAATGATAGAGGGTAAACGACCATTCGGGTCGTCAAAAGCTTCGCAGGCCATGGCCATCGCACTCAGAGGGTTACGTAAGTCATGGGCGACGGAGGCAAGAAAACGGACATGTGCCTGCTTGCTCTTGGCCTGAGTGTCCGCCATCTGATTGAAGGTGGTGGCTATTTCTTTTTGTTCCTGCAATCCCGATGGAGTTAGGCGGAGATCCGCTTCGCCTTGACCGTAACGATACAAACTCTCTCTCAGTCGAATAAGAGGACGAACGATATATCGGTAAAGAATCGCCAGCGTGAGTGATAGAAATAGAGAAAGACAAAGACCAAGGCTTAGAGCAAATCTTGAGGCGTTGATATTCTGACTTTGGGCACTTCTCTTGAGTTCGTCGGCGGTCTGAACGTTGTAATTCACCAAAGTGTCGATTTTTTCCATGGCCAGCTCTGAGTTCAAGCGGGTCGTACGATAGGCCTCAATCGGATCCGAGTTGGCCAACCTCTCGCGAGCTTGAATGTACTCTTCAATAGACGATTCGGCCTCACCGACGAGGCGAAGTTCTTCGGGAGTTTCGGCGATTCGACGGGCTTCCTGAATCCAATTGCGAAGTTCCATCAATTGCCGACTCCGACGGGTGGCTCCGGTGGGGGAAGGATCAATCTGATAAAGAAAGGCTTCGCGATTGTGGCGGAGAATCGCAATCTGGAGTTCCTGGGCTGCTCGCACGCCGTCCACCGCGCTTTCCATTCGGATGGCGTCGTTCTCGAGGTAGTCGGTGTATCGAACAAGGACAGCCATGGAGATCACAAAAAGTGAAATCAGGAGGACAGCAATTCCAGAAAATGCGGTGCTAATCTTCACCTATGTCTCCATCCCACTGGGCTGGGTGATCATGGCATTTTGAAGGGCTTTGTGGCTACGAAAAAGAGAACGAGGAATATTTGGACCTAAAAATTTCACACCTCGGGTTCAACCGCGGGTAAGGTGATCCATACCTCTTGTGCAAGGATGGGGGAGCGATTCAGCCGGTAATAGGCGAGGCTTGAAATCACTCCCAAAATAAATCCATAGAAGTGGCTGAGGTAGCTGACGCTCGGTTCATAAGTTTCGGGGGCGAAGAGCATCACAAAAAGAACGCTCGCAAGCGCCCATCTTCGCCTGAGGCTTTTTCGTCGGTCTATCAAAAGAAAGAATGTTAACCAAGCCCCTCCCATCCAATAGGTGACCCCTGAAAATCCCAGAAGCTCCGTGTGAAAGGGAAGCGAGCGGAGGACAAGTAAATTCATCAGGCCGCCCAAGGTTAGGCCCAGGACAGGAAAGAACATGAGGCCAAAATGCCCGATCAGTAGAACAGACAGAGGAATAAATAGCGGTAAGTAAATGGCCCAGATCGCGGTGGGCGAGTAGCGCGGTCCAGGCTCGCCAAAACTCGTGATTTTGAAAAACCTGTTGGGGAGAGGCGGACAGGTTTCCCCGCCAAAATAGATCGGAGGAGACCATCGCCAAAGTAAATAGGCCTGTGAGCCAAAACGCCCGAGCAGGAATCTTACGAGTCATCCAGTTCTGGATTTGGCGCCGCTCCTCAAGATCCTCCATCACTTAAACAAGCGGGCATGTTCGATATGAAGACAGCGATCCGAAATCACGGTCAAGCCAGCGGCTTCTGCTTTTCGCTCCGCCTCGAGGTGAGTGATACCCATTTGAAGCCAGAGGACTTCAACTCCACCAACTTTAAGCACTTCCTCCACGACTTCCGGTATCGTCTCTGACCTGCGAAAGACATCGACAAACTTTCGATAGGGAGCTGGCACATCCGCCAATTTTTGATACATTTGAAAACCTTCTACGGAAGTCGGCTTTGGGTATACGCCGACAGGATCCCATCCTTGGGTTTTCATATAGTAGGGCACCTTATAACTGGGTTTGGTCGTGTCAGGACTTAAACCCAAGACCGTGAATTTTCGGTGTTGATCGATAATTTGTTTGAGCTGTTGATCGGATAATTTCATGGAGATCATCGTAGCCTGCTCTTGGCAAAAAGAGAAGGGGCTGCGGGTGGTATTTATGGTCCGGCTCGCGGGCCACTGAGCTGGGTGTAAATCCAAAGCGTCGAGATGGTCATCGAGGCCGTCTCAATTCGAGATAAAAAATCTTCTAAGAATCCCGGACTCTCCTCGTTGTACCTATGAACACAATGAGGGAGATTCTATGGGAAAAATTGAACTCAATCAAATTCGTATCGCGACCCCCTGTCACGAACTTTGGAGTCGGATGAAAGGGGATGATCGAGTCCGCTTTTGCGGAGCTTGTAAAATGAACGTCTACAATGTTTCTGGATTGAATAAAGAGGAAGTGGACGAACTCTTGTTTCGTCTCACAAAAGGAGAGCGGGTCTGTATGCGTCTGGCCCGTCGAGCGGACGGAACCATAATCACCCGGGACTGTCCGGTGGGAATCAAGCTGGCGCAAAGGATGAAGATGCGAGTGGCGGCCCTGCGGTTGATGCTGTTTTCGGTGATTTCGGGTTCTCTCTGGCTAAGAGCTGAAGAGCCCAAGCGAACCATGGGCAAGCCCGCCGCGGTGACCGCGACGATGGGAAGTCCAGTGGAACAACCAAGGCCGAATTCTATGGACGACGAACGCCATTTTGAAAAAGGTGAAATGCTCGCACCGTCGGTGAGCCAAACGGTTAAACCAGAGGCGCAAAACCAAGATCAAAAAAAGTAGCCATCCAGCCACTACTCCGAAACTTCGCCGAGGGCATAGGCGCCAAGAGTCACGTCAGGTGATCGTCCAGTGAGAGTAGCGATGGCGCTTGCCATTGTCTCAAAGTTAGAGGACGCATAACCGATGTCCTCGACGTTGAACGTCGGCACGGAGGTGACTCCTGAAAACGTGGATGTGGGTGCATAGGAGCTGTAAATCACAGCCCTTAGATTAAGATTGGCAGCATTCACTATGTTCCAGTTGATGGCATGAAATGAGCTCACAATGAGAATGATGGGGGTTGAACCCTCACGCAATCGCAGACTGACTCGGTTAGCAAAATCGGAAGATTCGTAGGCGCCCACATAAATGATGCGGACATCGGGAGTCACCAGGGGCTTGAGTTTTGTTCCAACAGCAGCCGCCGGTAGAAGCGATTTCGCTGTGAGAGCCACGTTCATTCGAACGTTCGATGTAAGACTCTTGACTCGGATTTTGACCGTATGAATTCCTGGCTCCAAAGCCAAAGGTTTGACCGATGTAGTGAGCTCTTCCCAAGTCGCAACAACACTCCCGTCGATCTCAAGAGTGACGCTCGCGTAGCTTAAGTCGAAAGCCACATTGACGAGAGCTCGATGGGCGACTTCAATTTCGCCTGTCCAGGTGGCACCAAAGGACTCGGGCGGAATGTTTAAAAATGGATTCGTGTGGTCAAAGTTAGCGGCGGGTCGCTCGACCCGTTCGCTGCCCACCAGGGTTTCACCATTGTAATATTCGGCAGTAAAAGGGCCCGTTTTCAATAAGGGCGCCGTAGAGAGGGGAGTCTCATCTGTACTTAATTCTGTTCCGGATTGAGATGCTGAAGAACCACCTTTTACCGAGGTTTCCATTGGGGCGCAGGCGCTGAGCATGGTGGCCGCTATTAAGATCCAAACTGAGAACGCTCCATGTATTGTTGTCCCCATGCCTAAGGTGTGTGCAAGCTTCAGACCCTCGGAGTGGCGCCTTTGTCAGATGGGGTGGCGAAGGATTAGACATTGACTGGGGCTTCGCCAGTTGGTGAGACGTAGCGAAATGGCGCTATTGAAATCGCAGATTGACCCAATTTCCGAACGAGTCACAATCGGCCACGATTAAACAAGAGTTAAAACATTCTCCGATCACGGGGGAGCTGACGGTGTGATAGCTGTCGGGAAGAGACGGGGGCCACATACCTTCATTGCAATTGGGGCCAAAGCTTCCGTCTCCTTCGGGGGCACGCTCTCCAGCTGAATTAACGCCGCGGATGTCGAGCGAAGCAAGCGCCGCCTCGGGCATCCATCCGGTGCAGCTAATGATTTCATCGGCGACCTGTGAGCTTGCGACAAAAGAGGAAGTTAGGCGGGTGCGGGGACAAACTCGACCTGCGTCGTAAATCTCCTCGGACAAGAGAAGATTCATGTAGGTCACGATGGTTCCATCGGGACTGACTTGAATTTGATCGGCCGGCACTGGGATCGGCGGGTTGTAGATCACGCAGTTTTCTTTGAGCAACTGACCCCCCTTTTTGGAGTCAAAGAGTTCGAGACGAGTGGCCGGAGTGCCATCGGGGCATTTCAAGTCAGAGACAAAAATCTTTCCGTCGTAGGCCCAGCCATTGCCATTGCTAGAAGGAGCAGAGCCTTTCGGCTTGGATTCCTGCGCCGTGTACTTAAAGGCTCGGGGTGCGCTCCATGAGCAGTTCTGAAATAGAGCCAATAGGAGCGCCATAAGAACAGCCACGCGCCCTACGATGGAGAAACGGGACATCGAACCCCCCACTTTATTGTGCCAGACGGGGCGAAAGCCTCCAAGGAGAGGGCTTCGGGTTCTCAATTTGAGAAGCCAAGTGGGACCATTTTGGGATTTAAAAACCAAACAGAAAGGTGAGGAATCGAACTCCGCTGGTCGGACTGCTCGTGAGCATGATCGGTGCAAAAAGTTTGGCGAGCGCAAAAAATAAAAAGATGAGAATGATGCGAAAACTTTGAGCCAAACGGGGCCAAGGAATAAAACTGAAACTCATGGGATTGCCATACTGAGGAAGACCGATTACGAGTCCAAAGAAAAAACTTCGTAAGATCATGGGAAGGACTACGAGGAAGAATTCCCCTAAGCCCATGGCTTGCAGGAACG
>JBFWON010000047.1:0-30178 GCA_050250515.1 Bdellovibrionales bacterium
CGACCTCTTTCAAAACTTCATCCACGCCTTCGCCAATAGCCGACTCAAAGTTGAAGAGATCGGCGGTATACTGGCAATTCTGTGAGAGCAGATCAAGCTTCTCGCGCACGTTCTTAGCCAAGAGGCTTTGCTGTTTAGGTGTAACAGCCACCTCTTTCAGGCTTTCCAAATCGCGCACAGGATTCAGAATCGGACCTCCGGGTCGCGAAGACCTATGAAAATGACCTATGGCAGAACTGTTTTGAGAAGATCCTCCGACGGCGCCACTGGCGGGGGTATTTTGGGCTGCGATTCGTCCTACAACCTTCAGACTCTGTGCCTGCGCTAGCGCTTGCGGATTGGCGGCCGCTTGCTCGGCCAGTTTTTCCTCAACCAGCTCGTCGTAATTGTACTTGATGTACTTCTTCATGGTGCCCAGGTACATGATGGTTCGGGCACTCACGATCTCACCGGTTAAGGGGTTACTCGCGTGTGGGCCATAACCAATCACGCCGGCCGCTTGCGGATCTTCCTCGAGCACAATCATACTGTGCCGAAGATCGCCGGAAGACATACCAGGCACAGGATCCTTTAAGACAATTCGAGGTTTAGCACCAGCTTTTCTTAAGCCTTCATTGATCACCGCGATTGACTCTTGCGTGGCCTTCTTAACGGCCGCATTTTCCGGCTTGTTAAAGGCTTCACTTAGGTAATAGACGATTTCGGTGCGGTTGGGGCTCCACCTGTCGAAGAAGTATTTTTCGCTCTCGATAGAGTCGTTGTTGTCCACATCCAAAAGCCGCTTTTGGGTGGAGAAGTAACCAAAGTTGCCCTCATCGGCTCGGGTGTACCGAATCGGTTTGTAGGCGGGATCGACCACACTGTCCATCTTCACAAACGAGAGCTGTTCACGAACCGTGAAGCTTAAGTCGGTCAGGTCTTCAAAGTTGGCGAAGTCGGCACATAGCAAATTCACTCGATAGACTTTTTCCATCAAAAGGTTGATCGAGTTCGCGTCGATTTCGGCCTTAACAAAGCGTGCACCCACTTGTTCATGGCAGCCGATGAATTTTTCTATTTCCCCGGGCGCGGAGTCCACTTGCAGCGGCGCAAGCTCGTCCACCTTCATGACAAAGTACCTTTTTTGATTCCAGGGGATGTCTTTGTTCTCTTCCTCTTTGCGCGTGCATTTTCCAAAAGCGTCTTCAGCACACTTGTAATCGATATGTTCGATCGGAATGCTGAGCACCGCCTTGGCGTTGGCCGGATTGTCGGCGAAACGAGGATCCATATCGGGCTCGATCACATCGAGGGATTTTTCTGAGAACTTGAACTGGACTCGCTTCGGATCACCGGCCCAGTGCGGACGTGATGAGCTGGCCGTTCGGGCGCTTTCGACCGTCGACGCGACAAAGAGAAAATCGACCTTTTCGGGTACAACTGTCTTCAACTCTTGGTTCACGCCAAGTTCGGGTTTGGCTAATCCCTTGTACGGGCGCTCTTGCGTGCAACCCGCCAATAGCACTAGCAATACACATAGCTTCTTCATACTTTCCCCCTTAATAACGAACAAGTAATTGCGCGAACACCGCAGACGTATTTTTGTCAAAAATCTTAACGTTGCGATCCGTTCCCCCATACAAAAGCACATCGCCACCGTTGGTATGACCTAAGGTGGCACTCCATTTGGGCTGCTCATAGGTCAGCGATTGACCGAGTGCGAACTTGGTCGACTTTGTTCCTTGGTAAGTTTGCCCAAATATATAGTCACCATCTAAGGTCAGTACTAAATGCTTAACCAAATAAGTCTCTAAACCGAAATAGTGATCCAACTGGTAAGACAAATTGGCTTGCTCTAAATTGCCGCGATTGTATTTGTGAAAGTTCTTTTGCGAATACAGACCATATATAGTGGTGAAGCCGTGGCCAAAGACATTCCATTCAGTCAGAACCGTAGGTTCCAATACCAAGGCGCCTTGGAAGGTGTTGTCTTCCCGATCTTCAGAATTTGTGGGGAGGCGACCGCCGGCACTAACCAGAAGGGCTGTGTCCGACGTCAAGGACAGGGGAGTGCGAACCAGGGACAGCTTGGTGTTGCTCATAAGAGTCTTTCGCTCCTGTCCGCCGTCCTGGATAAGGGCGGCGGCGGCGGTGACTCTATAGAGATCATTTAGTGCGAGGCTCGGTGCCAAGGTGATCCTAGTGCTGGTCTCGCGGCCATCTTGCTCTGTCTTATGTAGTGTTGAGATGGCCTGTAGGGTCGCAGTGACCCTAAGGCGTTTGATGCTCTTAAGGTCGGCGGTGAGCTCGTTGGTCGTCGCTAAGGCCTGAGACGCCATCAAATATACTAAAATGATTGAAAACCGATACGGTTTCAAACTTTCCCCCTAAATTATCCCCGGTATCTGCACGACACCGCACCGGCCAACTGTACAACTTTAGTGCCAGTTGAAATGGGGCCATTTTGCTAACCAGATTCGATGATGGGGGGTATCGGGGCTTGTTATAGTAAACAAATATATATAAGAATTAAGTTCAACGGTTCGGCATAACAGGTGGGGGTAACTATGAATGTGGTCATCACGGGAACTTCACGGGGCATTGGACTCGAACTCACTTACTTAGCTTTGGTGGAGGGCCACAAGGTCGCCGCTGTGGCGCGGGAGCCCGACCAATCCAAGGGACTTCAAGCTCTGTTCAAAGAATATCCTCTTCAGTTAGAGATTATCACCGCCGATGTCAGTCAGCCCGACGGAGTACAGAAGATTCTAGATGCCGTAAAATCCTGGGGCAAAGTAGACGTCCTAATTAACAATGCGGGAATTTTGCGAAAAGACGACACTCGGCAAGATTTTATTGATTCCTTTCAAGTGAACTCGATCGCGCCTTATGAAGTGACTATGGCGCTTTTGCCCCTCTTACAAAAAGGGGATCAACCGCGGGTGATCAACGTCACGAGTAAGATGGGTTCCATTTCGGATAATACGTCAGGGCGTTACTTTTCCTACCGAGCAAGTAAAGCGGCTCTTAATATGATAACCAAATCGCTAGCGCAGGATCACAATTGGTTAAAATCGATCGTAATACATCCCGGTTGGGTGCAGACCGACATGGGGGGCCCCCAGGCGCCCACATCCGTGCGGGATTCGGCCTCTGGCATTTGGAAGGTGGCGAATCGCCTGACCAAGTCGGATTCGGGCCATTTTCTTGAATACACGGGTAAGCCGATTCCCTGGTAGTCGGCTGGTCGCAGCGCGGCTAAAATCTCACTTCGCCCTCTGCCCGGCCGGTGGTAAGGCTATCCGAAATTCGGATGGGGGTTAGGGGATGTTAAATGCCTTAGTGAGCTTAATTCTTACGGTATTCGCCGTTCAGGCCAACGCCAAATCATATAAATGGGAGCTCGTACCGATTCTTCCAGCCTGCAAGGCCGGTTGGTTTTGCGAGAAATCCGAAATGCCGGACCAGGTTGAAAAGGCGGGGATCGTCCCTCGCATGAAAGACCTGATTCAAGAAGCCACCAAGAAAAAAGCCAAACTCTCCATGGCGTTTATGTCGTTTACGGAGCCAACACTGTTCGAAGCTCTGTGTGAAGCTGGCAAACGCGGACTCGAAATCGAAGGGTTCTTTCATTCGACAGCGGGTCCGCCGAAGGGCCTGGGATTTCGCCTGACCGAAGAATGCCAAGCGCCCGGTAAAACCAATATCAGTATGAGCTACATGGGTATGCCCAAGGGCGGGAAGTCGGGCTGGCGCCTTCACCACAACAAGTACATGCTTTTTGATTTCGGCGCCGGTCGAGTGGAGCTTCTTTTTGGAAGCGCCAACTTATCCAGCCAGGGACTCTCGATCAATTTTGAAAACTGGAACTTCCTAAGTGCCGACAAGAAAATGCCGTTGGTGAAGGATCACCTTTGTGATCTTGAAGCCATGCGGGCGGCCCGCCAAGCGGGGGTTGAGCAAAACAATCCGGATGTCTTTCGCACGAAGTTGGATGCCTGCACCAAGCGCTCGCATAAGATTAAGGACGCCGAAGCGGATCTGAAAAAAGAGAAAGTCGTTAGTCTTTTTTCGCCGGATCCGAATGACTTTGCCCATCTGTGGTTGGTCGACCAAATCGCTCGGGTGGTGCCGGGTGGCCGAATTCGAATGGCGGTCTACTTCTTTATGCATAAGCAAATTATTGATGCGCTCAAGGCCGCTCAAGAACGTGGGGTTGAAGTCCGACTTCTTGTGGATGATGACATTTACCTCGGCAAATCGATCCCCACACAACAACGATTTTGGGAGACTTTTCTCAAGCCGTCCGAGTCGAAATTTCAAGTTCGTACCTTTGATACGGATGAAGGCTCCTTCCAACTGCAGCACAACAAGTACCTCGTGTTGGAGGGTGTGGATAAGCTTGGGGAAACCCGTGTATTCGGTGGAGCGGGTCAATTCACAAATGCTGCCTTTAAGGTCAATTACGAAAATTTTTACGTGATCTCCGACGAGGACGTGGTCGGCGCCTATTCACGCCTTTACGACAAGCTTTGGGAGATGGCCTCACCGGCTCCGTAGCCGTTAAGGCAGCGCCATCACTTCCTGAATGGCGTCGAGGAATTTGCCCTTGAGCTCGGCGCTATAGCGAAAATCATTTACCACATTGAAAGTTGTGGAACCCCCTGCGCGACCGAGCCAACCAATGTGGATGGCGCCTAAAATCAGCCGGCCATTCGGGTCTTCGATCAACTGGGCTGAACCTGAGAACCCATCGAATGTAAGACAGTCTGTCTTTAACGGATAATAGGCGTGGATGCCGTAATCATATACGGAACACTCTTGAACCATTTGGACCGACCTATCGTCACGAGCGGCAGAAATTGTGGTGATTTTGGCTCCAGAATAAAAAATCGCCGCGTTGCCTGGAACTTCCAGTGGGGTAACATTTCGAATCGGGCGATCCAATTTTGCGACGGCCCAATCTTGATCGGTGCGGTTCTCATCACACGAGGCACGCAGGGTTTCCATTCTGACGTGGTAGATTTCTTTCGACCCAAACAATTGGAAAGTGCATGACTTTACATGGTGAGAGGGATTGCAGTGTCGCTGAGGTGACGGCCAAAAAAAATTATGGCCAGCCATAGTAATCACATCATTTTTCCCAGTCACTTGCGCGGTTGTTTTAACACCGCAGTCGATAACCCCGACAGCACTCGCAGTCGCCCCTAGGCCGGACGAGGGACCCTTTGCCGCCACAAATTCGCTCACGGAATAGAGTTTTCCAGGGGTTACATCGGCCATCGCCATAGAGGCGACAAAGGAGATCAGTAGAATTAGGGCTAAGAGAGTTAGGCGTTCCACGGGCAATCCTATCTCATGGCATCGCCATTACTTCATGAATGGCCTCGAGGAACTTGCCATAGACCTCGGCGCTATAGCGATAGTTGTAATTTTCGTTGAAGCTCAGATCTTTTCGATCGACGGGGTGGTAGTGTCCAAGGTGGATTGAGCCAAGTAGATAGTTTCCGTGAAAGTCCCGCACGATTTGGGCAGAACCTGAGTTTCCCAAATATGTCAGACAGTCGGTTTTAATGGGCTCCAGTGCGCTTTGACCGTAACTATAAACCGTACAGTCCTGCACCATTTGATTGATTTGATTCCCATCGACAGTTGAGATCATCATGATGGATTGACCGGAATAAAAAACAGCTTCGCTTCCTTGGAGGGCCAGGGGTTGAATGCCTTTGACGGGTCCTTCTAACTTTGCGACAGCCCAATCAGAATTTCTGTCTCCGCGTACGCAGGATTTTCGAAGGGTTTCCATCCGGACCCTAAAGGAGCGGTTTGTTCCATCCAAAAGCAAAAAGCGACAGTTGCTGGTGGGTGGATACTCCTCATCACAGGTTTGGCGTCCCTTGTAGGGGGCCGGGCCGTAGTAAAATGAATGACCCGCGGTAGTAATCACGTCATTTTTGCCGGTGAGCTGAGCAGTGTTGAGGGCTCCGTCACAGTTCATAACTCCCACAGCATTCACTAGGGTCGCCACCAGTTTTGAGTCCATGGGCTTTTGAATGGAGTACTCGGCGGGTGAATATCGCTGACCCACCTGCGTAGCCGCAAAGGCAGAGGTTAACCAAACTGAACTGAGGATAAGAACAAAGAGACGTACCACTTAAACCCTTGTATTTTCAGGCGCTTGCAGTGTCTCACAATGAGACGGTTTTGAACTTTTGCAAGCGTCTTATTTTGAAATGATTTAAAATACTTTCATGCCCCGCGTCCATCTATATATAGTTGGTTTGATCATTTTTCTGGGTTGTCCATTAGTTGGACAGGCGCAGAGCTGCACTCAAAAGGCCAATGCACAACGGACATTCAGCGCCGTGTACAACACGTGCGCCAGTTGTGTTGGGAATTCGTTCGATATGACCAGTTGCCCTGACGTCGCCAAGGCTTGGTGCCAAAGTAAAGGGGCCGCAATGTGCACGAACCAAGCTTATGGTTGTGCTGACAAGATGCCTGAGTGCAATGGCGCAGGGACCCTTCATTGTGAAGATCAGGCATTTACCAACGGATATTCTTACCAAGATGTTGTGAGTACGTGTGACAAGTGTGTGGGCCGAAACCAAAATCATCTAGCATGCGCCGACGCGGGCACGAGGTGGTGTTTAGCGGATCCTAACAAGAGGTGTAAGGACCCGAACACAGGATGTAGTTTGAATGCAGCTGGATGTGAAAAGTTTGGAGGACTGAGTCTGTTCGGCAAAAGAATAGAATCGCCCGAAGGATCAGGTTGCAAGCCAGATGAATTTAAAGACTCTCTTGGCAGGTGCCAACCGCGTTGTCCTGCTCCCCAGGTCTGGGACGGATCAGCTTGCCAAGATCCGAGCCCAACGGCCGGACCTACTCCTCCACCACCGACCAAAAAGCCAGCGACGCCTCCATCGCCGACGGCTGCGACGAAATGTACGGCACCCGAAGTGGATGATGGCAAGGGCGGATGTACTTTGAAGTGTAAAGCCGACGAAGAGTTGGTGGCAGGTAAGTGCGAACCAAAAGATTCAGCGCCCACCACAGACACGGCGGCAGATGAGCAGCGGGCGGTCAGTGAATGTGATCAGCTGTATGCGAATGCTCGCAGCACTTGCCAGCAGGTGGCCCAGGTGAATACCCAACAGCCGAGTCGCCAGATGGGTATCAAAGAACTTTGCGATGAGTGGAAAAGAACAGGTCAGATCGGGGCCCAGGCCAATTTGGACTCGGGGTCTTCTTGCACTTCGGCCTATAATCAATGCCAGAACTCTTGCACGCGCAATGCACAGCTTTATTCCAGGGTGGCCGATCGTCTTCGTCAGACTTCACAGGCCTGTGGTGATTTATCTGCCTACGTTCAACGGATCGGTCAGCAGAGCCAAAATATTTTAAGCAGTACAGATATGGCCCGTTACTGCGGGCAATCTTCCGGAGCGGATCCGTCATCCCTTGGTGGCGGCCCCGGTGGTGGCGGCGGCCCAGGATTATCTGATCCTTACAGTCAGGCGAATAACTATGGAAACCAATCCGCCTGTGACATGAATCCAAACTCAGCCGCCTGCGCGGAAGAGCGAAAAGCGAAAGAACCACCGCAAGGGAAGGCGGGATTTGGATCGGGCGATGATCAGGGTGGACCCAAGCCTTCTGATTTTAATATTACCGATCCAAAATCTTTAGCTGCCGGAACCCAAGGTCCAACCGGGGATTTCAAACCAAAACCGGGTTTGCCCGGTGCTACGGTTGCGAACAATGCCGGTGGGCAGATTCCAGGTTCGGGCGGCGATTCGGGCGGTGCGAAGTTAGATCCTCCGCGCCCAGGAGGAGTGGCGCCCGCCAGCTATTCGACGGACATTATGCAAGGCTATGTTGGGGCTTCGCCGACGCCTGGATATAACGGCGCCGCGGAACCCTCATCTGCCGCGGATTTTCAAGCGTACTACCGCCGCGGTAAAAAAGGTGATCCCGACGGATTAGACCTAAAACAGTTTTTGCCGGGCGGTCGTCAGGCAGTTCGACGAGGACTCGGTGGTCAGCTTATCCGCTCCGAGGGAATACACGGACCCGGCGTGGACATTTGGGCGCGCATCTCTCAACGCATGACGGAGAAGTGTAAACTAGGCATGTTATTCGGCTGTAAGTCGAAGTGAAGTGTTACGTCCGAACTTCGGACGGACCAATGGATTCAATTTCGTCGCCAGTGAGTTCAATATGAAAGCCCATATCAGAAATATAAGAGACAAAGTTGGCTGAGTACCAGTAGAACTGTCCGGGTTTCGTACCGAGATCGCCGGATCTAAGGGCGTCATCCTTTTTTTCGGCGAGAATACAGACGGCTCTCTCAAAGGATATCGGAAGCTTTGTTGGCATACTTAGAATTTCTACCAATAGGCGGCCCTGATAGTGGCAGTCAATTGTGGTTCCCCAGTTGGAGGAAACCCAATCCCCATTTTGATTCTTGCGTTCAATTGATTTCCACAGGGCAAAGTTCCGATTGACCATGCCTCTTCCTATCGGCAAATTGTGTGCCTCGATGAAGGCACTTCTGTCCCATTCCGATACAAAGTTTTTGATCGAATTGCTACTGCTGCTACCGAATAGAGAGGGTCGAACGGAAGTTCATCTTCAGCTCAAAGAACGGAAGTTAACTGAAGCAAACTTCCACGACGCAATTGAAGAACATTCCTCGACTCTGAGCCTTTCTTCAGCGCAGTGGCTGAGCCTGTTTCAGACCTACACCAGTCCCGTGTTTCGTTCGCGGTTTGATGTGGCACGATTGTTATCCGAGAAACATTTGAAGATGCTTGGAGAGATCTAGGTCCGAATTTCGGATGGACCGATCGATTCAATTTCATCGCCGGTAAGTTCAATATGAAAACCCATATCAGAAATATAAGAGACAAAGTTGGCTGAGTACCAGGAATACTGTCCGGGTTTCGAACCGATGTCGCCGGCAGCGAAGGCCTGATTTTTCTTTTCGGAAATGATAACCAGCGCCTTCTCGAGTGATATTGGGCATTTTTGTGGCATCTTAAGAATCGCCTTGAGAAGTAATCCTTGATAGTGGCAATCAATGTTTCTGGCCCAATTGATTTCTACAAGGTTTCCCTTGCGACTCTTACAGGTTACGGGTCTCCAAAGTGCGAAATTCCAATTGACCATACAATGCAATATCGGCAGTTTCTTGACTCGAATGAAGTCAAAGCTGTCTTATTCCGAAACGGTTCAGTTTACAAAAGTCTTAACTGGTAGTTCTCCATCGCGATGCAGTTTTCAGGTCGTTACAACTCTTTGAGTTTTGTGAAGCAGATCTCCATGATGCTCTTGAAGAACATGGACCTGCAATGAATCTGTCCTCCGAAGATTGGCTTCGAATTTTTCAAGTCTACACCAGTCCCGTGTTTCGTTCGCGCTTTGATCTAACAAGATTGTTATCTGAGAATCATTTAAAGCAACTGGGTAAGACCTAGCTCGCCTTGGGAATGATTTGTTGAATCTGTTCGTCTTTAGCGAGATCGCTCTTAATCAGAACGAGATCAACGGGTTTGGTTTGCCCCTTAAAGAGATGTGAGCCAATATCAGTGATCTTGCTGTCAGGTGGATTAGAAAGATGCCCATAAAAATCTTTCGACATCACAATATTGGTGCCTGGCAATTGATGAGTGAATTTTTCCATTCGATGGACAAGGTCAATGTCGCTCGAGGAGGTATAAAACTTCTTCTGTACGATTACACCTTGTGACGTGCTGACCGTGTATTCACTGATATTGGCCTGGCATTGGGCAGCGAAATGCATGGCAATCCCGCACTCAACGGTTTGATGGTGATGGGCCGAAATGCCACGCAAGGCGGCTCTAAATTCAGTGGCGACGGCGAACGCGGCATCGCAAGGGCGCTCGGTTCGGTCAGAGAGTCCAAAATTAGCGTAGGAGGCATCGCCCTCCGTGCTTTCCACATAGCCGCCGTGTTTAAGGACTAAGATGGCGAACTCTTCTAAAATTTGTGCACGCAGGGATTTGTTGCCGATTTGTTTGCCATGAATCGCTCCGCTGCCCACAATGTCGATCGCCATCACGGCGAGGTCGCGGTGAAGTGGGAAGGCCGCTTTGGTTTTTGCAAGCCAGGTGACCACGGGTGGGACCCAGCATGAAAGTTCCTTGCTAAGTTCTTCCACGTTGCGGAAAGAGCGTTCTAATTCTAGAGATGTTTGCACCAGTTCCGCATTGGCGGCGCGAAGCTCCTTTTCGCGCTGGCGAAGCTCTTTTTCCATGTTTTCGCGTTCTTGAATCGCCTTATGATAGTCGATTCCGGCTTCAAGACGCTTGACCAGTTCTTCGACGTCCCAGGGTTTTCGAATGTAATCAAAAATTTTGGCGGCTCGCACGGATTCGATAATCAAGTCTTCATCCGTGTATCCGGTGACCAAGATACGAACGGAGGACGGATTTAGCTTACCGGCCAGTTCCAAAAACTTAACGCCCTTCATTCCGGGCATGCGTTGATCAGAAACAATCACCCAGGGTTGCAGTTCGGCCACCTTTTCGATAGCCGTGAGGGGACTGTCGTAGACTTTGACTTCCCAAGTCTCGGGAATGGCGGCCTCAAAAACGGCGAGATTATGAGGCTCATCATCGACAAACATGATCAGTGGCTTGACTTCGCTCATGCCGCCTCCGCCTGCTCTTGATGGACCTTCTTGGGAAAACTGAGCTGAAACGTCGTGCCTCTACCGGACTGTGAATGAACTTGAACTTTGCCTCCGTGCTTTTCCATCTCTTTGGTCACGATATAAAGACCAAGTCCTGTGCCAGAGCCAACTTCCTTAGTGGTAAAGAACGGGTCAAAGATTTTGGTTTTCACATCATCGGGTATCCCCGCACCCGTGTCGCGCACTTCAATGACGGTGCTTTCACCTTGATCATAGGCACGCACAGAGATCTCACCGCCACTCGGCATGGCGTCGATGGCATTGGTGAAGAGATTCATTAGCACCTGGTTGATGCCGACCACATCGCCGTACAGCAAAAGATTCTCTGGTACGTCGACGTGAACTTTATAATCGTCTTTTAGTTTGGAATGTAAGATGGTGGTGACGGATTTGGTGACTTCACGAATGGAGACGTCTTTAAGTTTCGCCTGATTGAGCCCTGTGAACTGCCGAAGACTCTTAACGATATCCACTGTAATCGAGATGCCATCTTTTATGGCGGCCAGTAGTTTTTTGCCGACCGTGTAGTCCCGTTCAGAAACAGGTTCGAGTTTGTTAATCAGTTTCTCAAGGGGCGGAATCGCTCCGTTCACAAAATTAATCGAGTTGTTAATCTCATGCGCAATCCCCGCACTCAAAGTTCCTAGTGACGCGAGTTTTGCCGACTGAATGAGTTCGGCCTGGGTGTGCTTGAGTTCTGCTGTTTTCCTCTCAACCTCGATCTCTAAGTTTGAGCGGAGATAATCTCGCTCGCGATAAGTAGCGTCGATTCTTTGATTGACCGCGAGGATCAAGATCAAAAATGAGAGAAGGACCCCGATCGACATATAGACATAGCCCGAAGAAGACCCCGTGAAGACATTTATGTCGTTAATTACGACCGCACCAAAAATGGCATTAAAGACGCACATCAGTCCTGAGTCCATCTGTCTATCGTGCCAGAATTTCTTAAACATTTGATAGGTTGCGATTCCAAAATTTAATATCACTGTTAACATGGGAAGTGTTGTGCCAAATTGCACGACATCTCCATTGGTTGCAAACAGGTGAACAGGAAGGCTGACAAGCGAAAAGATTAAGTGGGCCTCAAATAGGCGTTTTGGAATAAATCCTTCGATTCGATAACAGAGCAATGTCGCAAAGATACCCCAAACCAGGCACAGGTCACCGAGGCGATTCACGTTCAACATAGACCACGATAGGTTGAAGGCGGGGGCGACGAGGGAAAATTGATAACCCGCTAGCGCTATCATGGCGGCCGACATTGCGGTGGTTAGTTTTTTTGATTCCTTTTTATGAAGAATGCTAAGGGAAAAAATCGACAATACAGTTAGACCAATTGCTGAGCCTATACATAGTGTCTCACCGAATAGCTTTGCGAGAGGTCTTGCTCGTTCGAGTGTTGGATAATAGGGAAGACGAGCATAATATTTTGAATAGGCAGTGACTTGCCAAGACAGCGCTCCTGCTTCATGGAGGCTTCGGCAGGCTAGGACTGGTGAGCTGACTACATAATTGGGCGTTTTCATTGTGGGATCGCCAAATTTTAAGAGCAAAATGCCATTTTGGTAGATTTCTTGGGCCCCGTATAGAACCGCTGGAAACTGAATAAAAGAGTCTGGGCTTTTTTGGCATTCTTCGACCAGCGCACTCGACTCCGCCCGAAGGGACCACACCCCTGGGGCACTCTCGCTCCATGCGTTGGCGGACTCCCAAGTGGAAGGCACTTCCGTCGGGACATCGTTGATGCCCTCAACCTTGTTAAGCCAAAGCAAAAAAGAGAGGAGTAGGTGTTCCACTTATGACTACGCCGCCTTGTTGTCCTTTACTTCGTCAAAGGTGAAGCCGGCATCCTTCATGGCGCGCTCCAACGTAGAAATGACATAATCGAGGTCGCCGATAGAAAGATCCGCACGCACCGAGAAGCGAAACCGGCATCTATTGCGACTGACCACAGGATAAACCACTGGAATGACGAACACCCCATTGTCTAAAAGGGACTGATACATTTTGCCCATTTTTGCCTCGTTTCTAATTTCGATAGGAACGATAGCGGTGTTGTGTGAAGGATCAATTGGGGCCCCAATCTGGCGCATGCCTTTTACAAAATGGGCGATATTTTCTTGAAGTTTTGCTACCAGACCATCTCTCTGCATGACTTCGATTGCCTTTAGTGTTGCCGCTGCGTTTGCTGGAGGGAAGCTGGTGGCAAAAATAAATCCCCGTGAGAACGATCGTAGCCAGTTGCACAGATCCGAGGAGCCAACGGCAAAGCCACCTACTCCACCCCATGCTTTTGAAAACAGGCCCATGATAACATCAGTCTCGTCAATCAATCCATAGTGCTCAACTGTGCCAAGTCCATTTGAGCCGAGAACTCCTACGCAATGTGCTTGATCGATCATAACGCGTGCGTCGAATTCGCGTGCGATTTTGTGAATCTGGTCAAGTCTGCCGACCGTTCCGTCCATCGAGAATGCGCCCTCGGTTACAATGAGGCATCCCGAGTGATTGGCTCGATTTTCTTCCAAAATTTGGCGTAAATGATTCATGTCATTGTGTTTGAAGAGTCGGCAGGCGGCTCGTGACATTGTCATTCCATCATGGATGGAGGCGTGGGAGATCATGTCAGCAACGATCAGATCATGCTCTCGGCAAAGGCCGGAGACAATTCCGACGTTAGCGGCATATCCAGAGGCATAGATGATCGCGTCTTCTTTTCCGTACATCTGAGCCAATTTTCTGCAGAGTTGATCATGAAGAGTGGAATAGCCCGAAGTATGTGGAGTGCCGGTAGATCCAAATCCGTAAACCTTAACCGCTTGGAGTGCGGCTTCGATCACCTCTGGGTGCGCGGCCAGTCCAAGGTAGTCGTTACTACCCATCATTAAATAATCACTTCGATTGCCAGGCCGCTTTCGCGTCAGATTGATGCGAGCCCCTTTGGATTGGTCGCGCTTCATGAAGTAGCCGAACTTTTCAGACTTCTTCCAGTCGTTGTAGAAGATTCCAAATTTCTTGGTGCGCTCGAACAAATCCACATTGTTCATGTCGGTGCCGACGAAGCTGGCAATTGAAAATTGATTGGACCCCAGTTCCAAGTCGAACGGACTCGAGCCTGAGTCAAAGTTGGAAGAAAGGTATTTGCTCAATGGTCCATCAATAGGGACTTTCGAATCCACCGTTGCGAAGCCAACCATCGTTTGAGGAGCCTCCTTCGAGGGGGCTCTTTTTATGACTAAGCGGCCAAGAGTTACTTCTGTGTTACCAAACTTTAGTTTTGAAGCCGGGATGATGTCGTCCTCAAGAAAATCGTCCCCGAAATCGCTGGCTTCTGGGGCATGTGCCGCGAGTCCGTGAATCGAACAGTTAGCGATGGAAAGTGTGTACTGTCGACCCGACCTTGCTTCTAAAGTTAGGCTCACGTCGTGACCTGGTTTTACGTTAAGGCGCTTTAAGCGAATAGCTTTGGCGAGTGACATGGTGATTCCTCCTAGGATGCCTAGAGGGAAGATCGGATTTTCATATATATAACTTGAAATGGTTGCGACATTGCGGACGATGGTCGGGATGAGGACTAGACCAAAGCCTAGCGTTTCGCCGCTAAAAGGGAAGCCCGGGCCGGGGAGACCCGGGCTTAGACGAGAGAAAAAAGACAATCAGAGTTGCAAATTTAAGAGTCGGGCGCGATCGATTAAGTGTATGAAGAGCGCGTTGCCCTCTTCATCATGGATCGGCCGCGCCCTGTAAACGTCAGCAGCTCGGCGAAGCTTGGGCTCAGCAAAGCGACCGAGTACAGCGGGATCAAAGTAATAGCGTGTGGCCAAGACTTGATCCACTAGCGCTTGCTCATAAGTGTCGAGCATCACTTCCACTCGACCGACAAACACGCGCTCTAGGGTGTAGGGTCGGGGTGTGATCGTCAGCGGTAGAATTTTGTCGGTTTCAGTCCTTGGCAAGATGTAAAGCAATCGAAGGCCAGGAACTTGCAAATATCCGTGCTCCCAAGTGTCGATCATCGCGATGGCTTCGTCTTCGAAAAGGCCCGCACCCGTCAGCGCGTTAATCAGCGATTGGCGCATGGCCTGACGGTCGGAGATGATGTCATCCGCACGGGTCTCGTGTGCCTGTAAATGGGCAATTACATCCGCGGGTACATTGGCCGAAGTCCCTTGTGGAATCGGACCTAGCTCTAACATGCGGGCCTGACCCATTGGCGCGACGTCGATAAGGAAAGCGGCGGGAATCGTTTTACCGCTGTAAGCGCTGATTGAGAAATCCCCATTGTGACTCGAAAAGTAAGCTTCTGGGGTAAAGTTGCCAACGCCCCGATAAAAAATAAACTTCTCGGTCTCAGCGCCCGCTTGCACAATACTGCTGTTCGGTCGGCGAGCGTGACTATAAATGTTGTCCGCGGCGACTTGAGGTACCAGGTGATCCAAGCTGCGATCGTCCATGCTGTTCAACTTCACCCGAAAGATCGTGTGGCCATTTTGCAGATACGGCGCGCTTTGTGAGGTGGGAAACGTATACGCAGGACCCGGAAAGGTCTCGGTCACTGCCCCTTGTGGGTAGCGGACATCGACTTCGACCTCTTGTTCAAAATTGGTGTAAAAATAAATCACCGGAGTTTCCATCTTTTGCGTGATGGAGTTGGCCTGGATAAAATCACAAGGGATTTTGGTGGGGCGTTGGCAAGGATCCGTTGGATCGACCGGCAGAACCGGAGTTGGATTCAGAATCGGGTTCGGCCGGGGTACGGTCGAAAACAATTCGCCGAACCCGTGGACAAAATCGGGTAAAGGCTCGTCTTCGTGGTACATGCCGTCTACGGTGTATCCGTTAGAGCCTATAAGGCTTGTGAATGTCCCCCATTCATGGACTTCGTAGCGGCCTTTAGCGGAGGCCACCGGAATGTATAGGATTAATAACAAGTTGAGCAACGATCTACGGTAATTCATAACTTACCTCCTTGAAAAAAATAGATATTAGAAGAATTCGTAAATAAAAATTGAATTTACCGACTGTTTTGTTAACTAACGGTTTATGAACTTAAGACGCCTTGAATACTTTCATGTGTTAGCCCAAATCGGAAATGTCCGTCGCGCCAGTGAGATGCTGAATGTGTCTCCGCCGGCCCTTTCTAAAGCCATGCGCGTTCTTGAAGATGAGATGGAGGCTAAGCTCTGGCAGCGCGATGGCCGCCGCATCCACCTGACCGACGCGGGCAAGCGATTGCTGAAGCGCTCACCCAACATCATTCAGGAGCTGCGTGGCTTGCGCGACAGCCTTCATGGTCCCGAGGTGGACTGTCGAACCGTGCGGATTGCGACGTTCGAAGTTTTTTCGACTTACTTTTTGGCCCATTTGGACCGAATGCCGTGGGAACATTTGAAATTGGAAATGCACGAGGTTCTACCTGGCGAACTTGAGCGGCATGTGTCCAGCGGTGAAGTCGATTACGGCATCACCTACATCCCCGTGGCGCATCCCGAACTTGATTTTTTGAAGGTGACCTCGATTGAGATGGGTGTATTCACCAGAGTGGGAGCCTTTCCCGGAGTGGCGCAAAAAGAACTTCCCTTTGTTGTACCCATCTCACCCTTGCAGGGATCTCCGACGCGTGTTCGAGGACTCGATGGCTGGCCTGAAGATGCCTATGTGAGAAAGATCCAGCATCAAGTCACCTTAATGGAAACAGCACTGGAACTCTGTCGGCAAGGGCGCGCGGCCGGCTACTTTCCCGCCTTCATTGTCGAAAAGCATAACGAGAGAATGAAAGAGTCTTTTCAATTGGAAAGACGTCGTTCACCCTATCCATCACGTACATGCCGAGCGGATGTGTTTTTGGTAAAGCGAAAATCTGAGGACGAATCCGCGACCGCTAAGCAGTTGGCCAGAGCCTTGCGTCAGGTGGGCGCTAAATGATGCTTGGAGCCATTCTGGAAATCCGTTGTCGGTGCGGGTTTGTTGGCGGTTGAATCAAGATAGGGGGACAAGCATTGAATCGGGGGACTAAAATTTTCTTCTCGCTGATGGCGCTCATTATCGTGAGCGGCTTGGCTATTTGGATTCGTCAGCGCGATTTTCATCCTGATCCCGTCATTGAAACGATTGGTCCCAATGAAACCTTAAGCGCACCGGTGCCCGCGCGCATTCGTGATATTGTTCCCTTAAAATCCTCGAGTAAGTCGGGTCAAAACAAACCCAAAGACGAGAGAGATCCGAGGTTTGAGCGTTGGTTGAGCGAAGAAGCTCGCTCCATGGATCAGCCTTCCGTCGATTCAGTCGAGAAACAAGCGCGCATTAGTAAAGTCGTTAAGAAAATGACCGAGCCTCAATCTCGTCATTTGTTGGCGACAGCGCGCAATCCAAGGGCGCCGGCCGGAGAAAAAATACTTTCAACCTATCTTTTGGTGGAGGGTGGCTCGAGGACCCAAGGCGAATTGATGGCTTTGATAACAACGCCTTTTGATGGAGCCCGGCACGAAGCTCATAGCGAAAAGGAAATGTCGGGCATTCGAGACAAATCCCTACGAATCATGGCAATTGACGGTCTCTTTAGTCAGGCTCAGACCGATCCTGGTGCGCGCGCCGCCTTATCGAAGGCCGCACAAGACATTCAAGATCCATATCTAAAATCTTACGCGGAAGACAGACTGCGACAGCTTTCTCGCTGACAGATTGATTAAGAATTATTTTCTAGAGTTTTCAAACCAATCGTGATGCGATTTCATGATCAAGGAGGGGATTATGAGATTCAGTGGATGGGTCTTGTCTTTAGTCGTTTTATTTTTCAATTTAGGTGCAAGCGCGGTTGAGGCTGGTGATTGTATCTCTCAAACCGAAATGCAGCAGATCGCTCAGCACTTCACTCAGTTTCGAAATTTAGCTGACAAAGGCGAGTACTGTTTTGACGGTTCACATGAGTCGCATTTGATTGCGGGTATCGTATTTATGCGAAAAACCCAATTCGCCAGTTCCATGCCTAACAGCCCAGATCAATTGTTCTCGGGTCGTTTTAGCCAAAACTGGTATCAATATTTTATCGGACGAATCAGCGATTTCGAAATTCCCTCGAATTGTCCGAAGGGCGTGGGTGCCTACGTCTATTTCTTCGGAAATACGATGTATGTCTGCCCGATGTTGTTGTCAGACAATTTCACCGCCCTGGACCGCGCCAGCGTGATGATGCATGAGGCACGTCATATTGACGGATTTCCCCATGTCACATGTACGCATGGACCGCGCGCCGGCTTGCAAGGTGCTTGCGATGATAAGATCGCCGATGGTGGTTCTTACGCCGTTTCGGTTGAGACTTATGCGCAACTCGCCGCCTATGGAACCGATGTTCATCCGGCCCTTAAGTCTTATTCTCGAGCCGCCGCGATTTCTTACGCGGATGAGGCCTTTGAGCATCAAGTTCAAATCCAGCGTCAGTCTCAGTTTATGCTGATGACTTCGGATGGGGGTTTCCATCTGCTCAACTTATCAAATGGTATTGTGACGACTGATTTGGGCCAATCGCCTTCGCTCGGGAAGATTTCGATGCGCGGCCAGCACATGATTCTTTATCCGGAGGATAAATCGCAGCCGGCGCGCTACGTTTTTGCCCGCAATGAGGGTGAGATTGCCCAACAGGCAGGTGATATCGCGGTTGAATACAACTCACTGACTTCGGTTGAACGCGCCCAATGGGTGGACGTCCACATTGGTGCCCAATGGTCAGCGCAGATTATGAAGTCCAAGATTAAAATGGGTTGTAATCCCCGCTCTTCTGATACCACAGATGTTTCAGTCGGCGGCGAAACTCCGGCAGCGTTGCTCTATCCCACCGGTTATGATCGGGCGGCTCCTTCCGCTCATCTCGCCATGGAGTCGGGTAAGATTTATGAGTTCGGCTGCCAACGGGGAAGTCCGTTCCTCCGAGCGTCCAGCATGACCTTCGATCAGCGGTTTAAGCGAGTGTTGAAATCGGGTCCTGATGTCCTCGGCTTGGCCGCGGATGGCCGTTTGTTCCGAATTCAGGGTGCAACGTCTTCGGCTCTGCAAACGAGCCTCGATGGTCGTATCTACGAACTGGCACCCAATCAGCTTGTTTCGTTTTTTGATAGATAGAGTTTTTGCCCCGATGCGAATTCGAGGCTGGATATTTGTCCTGGTAATTGTGCTTTTGATGGCGATCATCGTGGTCTCGGCGCGCATTCAGCCTGAGGCCACATCGGCCTCAGTGCCAGCGTCTTTCGCCATTTTAGGTGATAGCACGGTCACGGGTGCGGCGATCGACTCCACACTCGAGGCCACATGGGCCAGTTTATGGAATCATTTGCAAATCGAACAGCAGCCACGGGACGGGTGGAAAACCAACCGTGTTTACTACTCACAGCAAGAAGTCGAAGACGCCTTTTTTTTTCAACGCTGGGGTTTGAAATGGCGGCGTAAGATGGCGCGAAGTTTGGACCAGCCCGAACAGGGATTCGCCGCCCAGGCGGCCCGCGAACTGGGTTTGAATGCGAACCAAGTGCTTATGACGGCTCAGGATGGAGCCAAAATCGAGACTTTGTCTGATCAGTTTCAAAGAATTCGAGAGTGGAATCGAGGAGAGCTTCCTGAGACCACGATTGTCGCCTTCACTGCCAATGATTTGTGCTCGGACCAAGTCTTAAGCCAACCGTTGGAGCATACCTTGGCCGACTTTCGAGCCCAGCAAGAGGAGCAGTGGGCCGCCAGCATGGCCGACTTTCGTGCTTCACCCGCCGGGAGCCGGATTTTGATTGTTGCACCACTTTCAGTCACCGAACTCGTCACCAATCAGGAACTGCTCGATCAGCCGGTGCGATTGGCTGGGCAAATTACGACTTGCGGTCATCTCCGGCGTGGCGATGGTCCTCGTCTTTCGCTTTGGGATTGGCCCCTGGAGAGAATGATCACTCGTATGTGCCCCGCCGTTAGCTCCACTCATCCCGAGGATCAGGAGCGAATTGCCCGAATTCAGGCCATCCAAAAAGGTTTTGCAGAGATTTGGCGTAACACGGTCGCCGAGCTTAACAAAAGGCACGTGAATGAAAAGTTCAGTTTCTTTTTTTGGAATCCACCGACCGATTTGCGTTTCACCAGTGGTGATTTGACCAATGATTGCTTTCACCTTTCGGCCCGTGGTCATCGGAAAATGGCTGAGGCTTTGGTCAAAACTATGGGGCTCAAATGAATAACCGTATTCTTTCTTTAGTTGAAAAGTATGGGCATGTTCTTCGCCTGGAAGCTGGTCAGAAGGTCTTTTCGGAAGGCGATTCCTGTCAAAATTTTGTCGTCTTAAAAAATGGTACCATCAAAGTTTTCAAAAACTCAGAAAAGGGCCGCGAGTTTGTTTTGTACCGCGTGACCCCCGATTACATGTGTGTTTTGACGACGACCTGCATGCTTTCGAAGACACCGTACGCAGCGGATGCCGTCGCCGAGTCAGATGTAGAAGCTTTGGTTTTGGATCAACCTTCTTTTGACCGGTTGATTGTGGAGTCTAAAGAATTTCGTGAAATGGTTTTCAAAAGTCTCTCCGCCCGGTTTCAAGGTTTTGTCGAAAAAATCGACGAGGTGGTGTTTCACTCTTTGAAAGAGCGGTTAAAGGAGTTTCTGGTTCGCCAGAAGGGGCCTGACGGCAAAGTCCATATGACCCATCAAGAGTTGGCCGCCGAACTCGGCACTGAGCGCGAAGTTATTAGTCGCCTATTGAGTCAGCTTAAAAAAGACCATCTTGTCGACCTAGGCAAGGGCGAAGTATTTGTAATCACCTGAATTTTATATGTGACTAAGGTTACATACGAAACCTTTTAATGGGTCTAAATTGGACCTAAGCGGACAGCTTTTAAGGAGGAATTATGAAAATGAATGAAGGCGGACTGGATCGGGTATTACGTGTTGTCGTCGGTGTTGGAGTTTTATCAATGGCGTTCGTCGGTCCACAAACAAGCTGGGGATTTGTAGGAATCGTTCCGATCGCGACAGGACTTCTTGGCTGGTGCCCCATTTATACCTTACTTGGTATCAACACCTGCCCGATGAATAAGGTTTCAGAATAGGTGTCTACTGAGCCGCCGGAGCCCGCTCGTTGATTCGACGGGCTTCATCCGAGGCCTTGACCAATTCATTGTTCGCGGTTTCCAACTGGGAGTCCAGTTCGGCGCTCGTGCCCTCGGTGTGTTTGGCCATGATGTTCATCTGCTGAATGGCCGCGTTGACCAGATTCATATTGGCGGTGATTCGTTGTTTCTCTAGATTGTCAGTGGGTTTAAGAACACTCAGCTTGGCCTTGACCGCCTGAAACTTGGGGATCAATTTAGTTCTGAGAACCGTCGGCAACTCTGTCTTAGAAATTCTTTCTTCGCGGAAGGCCCGCCCGATATCCGTGTATTCATCGTAAACAGTTCGGGCCTCTTTGTAGACCAATTCAAACGGTGACTGGAGTTCAGGGCTGGCGACTCGGTCTTGTTTGGGCTTGAAATTAAAGTTGAAGTTGACGGAAGGATTGACGAAAAAATAATATCCCACGCCCGCCAAAAGCAAAAGCGCGAACATCATGGAGAAATCAAAGCCGTTCTTTTTTGGAGCGCGTTTCTTGCGTCTTTTTTGGTGTTTTAAGTGTCGGGTTGGGGAGGGCTCCACGCATTTGAACACTTGGCCCCCAATGGAGATTTGGTTGCCGTCCCGAATTCGATAGGTCTTTTGGGGTGAGAGAATGCGTCCGTCCAAGACAGTGCCGTTTTGCGAGCCCAGGTCGGCAATCATTATGCCAGTTGGCGTGATCGTAATCCGACAATGCTGGGGCGACATGCGATCATCTTTTGGAAACAATATTTGGCCCTGAGATCGTCCGATGACGACCTCTTGGTTTGAGATGGGATATCTTTGGCCCAGCTCAACATGATGAAGATAGAGCAAAATTTTGGGTTGGCTCATCTACTCCATATATCGGAATGTTATGAGCTTCCATTTAACTCCGCCGAGGACTTACTTGCCTTAGGACTAGATTTGACCAGTCTTGCTAAAGGCCGGTCGAGTTCGTCCCGATCTTTGGTCCATGCAGTGGTTACTCACCCTCGCCATTCTGCTGATTTCTTCCGGAGTAGCGGCCCAACCTAAGTCCTGTTTGGCGGATTATACCTCGGCGCAAATTTACTGGACGCCCTCCAACCCAAGTGACGAGCGTGTGGATGCTCTCTTATCCAGCCGAAACGGGCAGCTCTTCACCACCCGAGTACAGCTGGTCACCAAGATCACAGGTGGGGAGTTGTCTTTGTCTTTCCGCTTTGATCCGAACTTTGATGGCGTGAGCCTACCGTACAATCTCCAAGGAGTTATGATTTTGGAGAAAGGACAGGTGGTCCGCTGGTGGGATTTCACTAAACAGTGTCATTCACCTGGGGTCTCCTTCTTTCCAGGTCGGATGATCAGCTTGCCAGGATTGAAACCACTTGGCGAAGGCTGGGATCAGTTGCAGATTATGGTGTGGGGAAGGCTATAATATTTTTTTTCATTGGTTTGAGTCGCGTTTGGTCCGCCGAAGCTCCGCCCACACCTCCCGAACTCTTTCAACCCATTCAACACCGATGGTCCGTTGCAGGTGTTTTAGATTTCCCAATATATAGTTTTTATTTAGGTGCACCTGACGTCAACGGCGTGGCCTACGTCCCTAATTTTGCGCCACGGCTCGGGCCCAAAGTGACTTACAAAGACTTTGGCGCCATGGTTACTTTCGGTCTCCCCCTGCCGGGGGTTGAGAAGAAAAGAAGGGGACAGTCTTCATTGACCAGTGTCGTGTTCGGCTCCTACTGGCGCGGGGACGCCTTAGATATTTACTATCAAAACATTAAGGGTTTTTATGTGGCGAGTCCGTTTACTGAACTCAGCTTCAATAAGCCTGAACGCTATCCGCAATTGCCCGATGCTCGGGTTCTTAACTTTGGGCTCAACTGGTACCACGTTAAAAACCCGCGCCAATATAGCTTGAAAGCGGCATTCGATCTTAGCGAGAAACAATTGAAAAGTGGGGGTAGTTGGGTTTACAACCCATTCTACAATCATTTGGAAATTTCGGTCGGCAATGAATTTATCCCTGGAATTGATAATGATGCCTTAGTCGAACTCCCCAACTTGGCGTCGGCGAGATCAGATACGGTGGGCATGACCATGGGATATGGCCAGACATGGATTCATCAGCGCCTTTTTGCTTCAGCTCTTGGCGGTTTGGGCCCGGCTCTTCAGTATCAACAATTTTCTAGGGCGGACGGTAACAACACGCAAAAGCTGGGCTTCTCTGCCAAGCTCAACATCAATTTATCGGCCGGTTGGAACTCCGAGGACTATTTCCTGGGAGGGAAGTTTTTGCTGGATACCCTATGGTCTCAAATTTCTGACGTTCAAGTTTGGTCGAGTCTGATCAACTTTCAGGTGGTCTTTGGTAGAAGATTCTAAAGATTCATGGCGTCAAGGTTTCCCACATCCGCAGATCGGGAGTACCTGATCAATTAAATCCCCTAAAGGAGGAAACATGCTGATCGCCGCATTGGCCTTATCTCAACTGACCCAGGTCACCGCCATGACAACTAAGACCATAACGTTAAAAAACCCTAAAAATGAGGTTGTAGGAACGGCGACTTTGAGTCCACTGAAAAAGGGAGTCAAAGTCTTACTCGAAGTTAAGAATCTGCCTCCAGGTGAGCATGCTCTCCATTTTCATGAAAAGGGTGTTTGCCAAGGACCAAAATTTGACTCTGCGGGCGGACATTTTTCACCGACTAAAACGGAGCACGGTTTTGACTCTCACACGGGCCCCCATGCGGGGGATATGGCCAACTTTTTTGTTGGTGCTGATGGAACCGCTAAAGTGGAAGTCGTGAACACCGGAGTGTCGCTGGATAAAGCGGCGAACTCTTTGGCCAAGGCGGGCGGAACCGCCCTGGTCATTCATGAAAAAGCGGATGACTACAAATCTCAGCCTTCAGGCGATGCCGGCAGCCGGATCGCCTGCGGTGAAATCAAATAGAGATCCGCGTCGGGGCCGGTGCCTTTTGGTTCTTGGCCTTGTCGACCCAAATGCCCACGCGCTTTTCCAAAATCTTCATTGGAAGGGCGCCGTGCCGCAAAACTTCATCGTGAAATTCTCGTTCGTCAAACTTATCGCCTAAGACACGTTCTGCCTGAGTGCGAATCTCACGAATTTTAAGCTGTCCCACTTTATAAGCCAAAGCTTGGCCGGGCCAGGTGATGTAGCGATTGATTTCATTCTCGGAATCCACATCGGAGGTGGGCATTTTGCTTCGGTAGAAATCCCAAGCCTTTTGTTTGTCCCAGCCCTTCGCGTGCATACCGGTGTCCACCACGAGGCGTACCGCCCGCATCATCTCAGCCGAAAGATGGCCATAGTGAGAATAGGGGTCCTTATAAAATCCCATTTCCTTTCCAAGGCTTTCGGCATAAAGCGCCCAGCCTTCGACATAAGCCGTAAATCCGCCGTGTTTGCGAAACTCAGGTAGACCCTTGAGTTCTTGCGCGATTGAGATTTGGAAGTGGTGACCAGGCACGGCCTCGTGCATCGTCAACGTTTCCATTTCCCATTTGGCTCGAGAAGGAAGGTCAAACGTGTTGGCTTCAAACCAACCCGGGCGACCGGATTCGGGCGAGCCAGAAATGTATTGGGCCGCTGGTGACGTCTTGGCTTGAAACTCCGCCACAGGACGTACTCCATAAGTCATTCTTGGCAAAGTCTTAAAGTGCTTAGGCAATTCGGCATCAATTCTTTTGGCAATGTCACGATAGCCGGCCAAGAGATCTTCAGCATTGGTGTAGTAAAATCTCTTATCCTTCAACAACATCTTATTAAAGTCCGCCAGACTTCCTTTGAACTTGGTGGAGTCTTTGATTTGGGTCATTTCGCTCTCAATTCGAGCGACTTCCTTCAGGCCCAATTCGTGCAATTCATCCGGAGTTTTGTCCGTTGTCGTGTGGTAGCGGACCAGGAATGCATACCAATCTCGGCCATTTGGAAGCGTGGTCCAAGCAATCTCTTCACGCCCATTTTTAGAATATTCCTCTGACAAGAATTTCTTAAATGAGACGAGAGCTGGGTAAACTTTCGATTTTAAAATTTCCTTGGCCTTGCCACGAAGGGCAGCGGCGTCTTCGGCTGACAGAGACGAATTGATTTCCTTAAAGGGGCCATAGAAGGCACTCTTTTCCGGATCTTCAGGCATGAGATCCGAGATCTGCTGCTCCATCTTGGGCATAAAGGTCTTGAGAGGCATCAGCTTCTTTTGCATTCCGATGTTCATAAGCTGACGATTTTGCTCAATGAGTTCCGGTAAGCTCTCGAGTCGGGCCAAAATATTTTGATAGCCCTTGATCGATCCCGCGCGCATCGCCATTAAGACTTGTACGGTGTCCGTTTGAAAACCGTTCATATGATTGACCGGCATGTAGTCGGCGCCAAACTTATCCGCCTCGAGTGATTGCTCCAAGCTGAGTAAGTTCAAGTCGTAATTGATTCGGTCCTGTTCGCCCAATTTAGCTTTGCTGATCTTTTTCAATGCCTTTAGCTGGCAGGCATTCTCTGAGCGGCGGCGCTCGACAGCCTTAGGTGAAGCATCTGTCCAACGATTATCTTGGCCGGGATATCCCACGAAAGTGGCCCACTCGGGGTACTCGCGCATAAGATATTTCCATTGGGTATCGAGAAACTTATTGAGCCTTTGAGCCGACGTGCCCTTGGCGACGGATTTATTAAAGTCGCCACAGGTGTCCGCCCAAATGTTTAAACTGGCGCAAGCGATGAGCGCCAAAAAAGAATTACGAAGCATGCAGTCTCCCCCTTGAATCTGGGCGGGACGCTAGTGCATTTTTCCGAAGAGTTCACGCAGGAAATCGTGCATCGCGATTTTTGAATTTTTATCCGCTTCGGCATTGTAAGCGGCGCCCGTCTTTGGATCCGAGCCCGCATTAGGGTTTGTGAACGCGTGAACCGCACCCGGATATTGTATAATCTGATACTCAATTTTAGCCGCTTTCATTTCTCTTTCAAAATCGGCGATTTGAGCCGGAGGCACATGGGGGTCGTCGGCGCCATGCAATATTAAGATCCGACCCTTTATGCTTTTCGCATCGGCCGGTGTGGGTGTGTCAAGATTGCCATGAAAACTGACCACCCCTGAAAGTGCGGCGCCCGAGCGAGCCAATTCCAGAGCCGTCATTCCGCCGAAACAAAAACCCATCGCCACCGACTTGTCGCCGACAACGGTCTTGTGCTTCATCAAACGGTCGAATCCCGCGCGGACGCGTTCGCGCAAGAGCTTTCGATCTTTTTTGTAGAGTCCAGCGGTGGTTCCGGCTTCCTTTGGATCTTTTGGTTGCACGTCGCGGCCGTAAATATCGACCGCCATGGTGGTGAATCCTTCTTCGGCCAATTCCTGCGCTCTTTTTTGCACAAATTCGCCCATGCCCATCCAATCGTGGACCAAGAGAATTGCGGGTCTTTTGGCAGCAAGTTTAGAGTCAAAATAAATGTAACTTCGCATGGCCTGTCGGCCGACCTTATAGTCGACAACTTCTGTTTGAATTGAGGATTTTGTGGCGGAATGCGCCGTCATTATGAGGGCGGCGAGGATAACTAAGCTAGACATGGCGGACCCCTTCATTAAATTTCGACCTAGTTTAGAGGTAACGATTTGCGTTAACAACGAAAGTTCTGTTAGCTTCTCGGGATGCGCGGTTGGACGAAGTCGGACATTTTCAAATACCTCGTGGCCACTCTATTTTTGGGGTCGTTTGCAATTCTATTTTTGCCGTTCTTTTCAGAATTGATTCTGGCGGCCATTGTTGCTTTTGCCATGGAACCGTTCTTAGGACGATTTTTGCAGGTTCGACATTTTCAATGGAAAGCCTCGGTGGCGGCTATTTTATTTGGAATGTCGGCCCTGCTGGCTCTACCGGTCACCTACGTCTTCTACAAGACCTACAAGTATGTTTTGAAAATATCTGAAGGCGGTATTCAGAACTCGGAGCCTGTTCAGCAACTGATGCTTATCAAATCGAAGGTTTTGGGGGTGGTGGATTCCCTCGCCGCAAGATTTGATCTTGAAACGCAATTCGATATCAGTGGCTGGTTGGACGAAGGCTTGAACCATGCCGTGAATTTTTTTGCGCAGCAGTCCACTCAGCTGGCCGCACGTATTCCCGGCGTACTAATTTCAACATTTGTTTTCATCGCCGGGCTTTACTATTTTCTGGCGGAGGCACGTACATTAAAGACTGTCTTCATGAAACAGCGCCTGCTGACTTCACCGGAAGCGGGTCGACTGATCGGGGTCATCCAGAAAAGCTGTTCCAACACGGTGATCACATCCGTGGCGATTGCCTTGGTTCAAGGAACAATCGTCGCTCTGGGTTCGCTGATCTTCAAGGCGGGTGATTGGGCGGTGGTTTGGATCATCACGGCGATTTGTTCCTTTATCCCAGTGATCGGGGCGGGGCCTGTGGCCTTTGTTCTTGCTCTGGCCAAATTTGTGATGGGTGATTATGGCCAAGCCATTGGCCTTGTGGTGACTGCGGTTATCGCTGGCGCGATGGATAACCTGCTTCGCCCGATTTTGATGTCGAGCAGTGATCAGGATCTCAATCCTGTGGTTGGTCTGTTGGCCATTGTGGGGGCGCTTTTGATTTTTGGTATGCCTGGCTTGTTATTGGGACCGGTCATCGCCAGTGTGGCTCTTAAAATCATCCCGACCTTATTCGAATCACCTACTGCAGCCGCGAAGGATCCGTAGAGAACAACGCCCGGATACGTTCGGCTGATACGCGATATTCCTTTCGACAGAAATCACAAAGTACGGATAAGTAAGGATCTCGACCCAGGGCCTCTTTGATGTCTTTTTCTCCGGTGAGCATCAGCGCCCGCTCAATTCTTTCTTGGCTGCAATTGCAAAAAGTCTGCAGCGGCTTTTTCTCAATTTCTTTGAATTGGCGATTCGGCCATTGGTGAGAAAGCGCCTGCATCAGTTCGTTCTCGCGATCGGCATAAGCCGCCCAAGATCGCAAAGTCGAAGTCGGCATTTGTTCCACGGCTTCGATTTCTTCGGAGGCGGCCCCGCCCAGTGCGTGTAACAATATTCCACGAGCGAAGTTGACCTTTTCTCCATCGAAATCGATCTTAAAGCCGACGCGAGATTTGGACTGTTCGCTGACTCGAAAGTACTCGTTGATCGCTTCGTCAAGGCTTTCACTTTGAATGGGAACCATGCCTGAGTATGGATGTTTTCTCTCAAGATTTTGAGTGTAGAGAATCGAAACCATGCCATTGCCCCAGAGTGAAGAGGCGGCTGCAGGAGTGACGCTTCCACTGCCAGGGCGTAAAAAGCCACGGGCTTTCCCATCGGGCGTCACATCCACCACAACCTGTCGGATCAAACCTGAACCCTGAGCATTCAGATTGATCGATTCATCACCCTTGTGGCCCGAAGCCACGAGAAATGAACCGACGAGAGCTTCAGCAAATCCAAGACGGGACGGTCCACTGAGTCCATGTAAATGGCACATTTGATTGCACACCTCTGTGGCTTCTACGGCCACCAGGCGCAATCGGCCCGGGTTTGTGAGATACTTGTGCCAGAGTGATTTCTCCATATATTTAGAACGCTCGATGCGGCTCTCAATGTCAACACGCTTGCTGTCTCAGTCTGAGATTAAAAAATGCAAATATTTTTTGCACAGGGGGTTTAATCCTGGAAAAATGTCCGATAAGGTTAACGTATGAGTCGATGGTACGTGTCCCTGGTGGCTCTCTTTTTTGTCGTCGATTTGGCGAATGCTCAGGAGCTCCCCTATCTTCCCGTTCATGAGATTATGGAGACTGAAGCTGCGGATGTGGAAGTCTGCCAGGACTTTATCTGCAATAAGCTTAGGGAAGAGATTCTCATCGAAGCATCAAAGTGTCGGCCCCTAGCGAGCTTTAAGAGACGCCGTATGCGGGTGCGTAGGTCACGGGCCGCCAACTCTTGCAAGCTCTATCGGGATAACAATTTTAAGATGAGTAAGGGCAAATGCTCGGCCGCGATCCGTGGTGCTTGTGAAAGAGCGGGGATCGATGGGCAGTATTTGGCCGTTAACGCCTATGACCTTCATAAAAAGGGTCTGATGGAAAAGGCTGGCTTCGTCAATTTTATTTGGAAGTATGACGAACTCAATGCGCCATTGGGATCTGTTTTAATCTATGTTGGTGGCTCGGGACATCGATACGGTCACGTTGAGGTGAGAGTCAATCCTAAGCTCTACTGCAGTGATCATTGCACGGAAAAAGCCGTCTCACAGGGTAGTGCGGCGATGTCCCGCAAATACAAACTTGTGGGCGTTTACTTGCCTTTCACGAGTTCAATTCAAATTAGCGCCAGCCAAGCCCGGCCGTCACCGTTGCACAATTAAGCTGTGACGGCAGTCGAACTCTTTGAAGCCATCAGAAAGTACGAAGCCGATAAAGATTTAGAAGGTGCGGAGGAATTTCTTCTGCATCTGGCCGGGGAGAAACGGGAGTGGCTCGCTTTGATACACCTCGAACTTGGTCGACTGTACGCTCGATGGAATCTTCTGACGTCTTCCATTCACCACTTTCACGCGGCTGTGGAAGCCGCATTAGAGAATCAAGATCAGATTCTTCTGCCGCAAATACTTGCTGAGATCGCGGCCGCCCGAGAAAAACAAAAAGCACAAAGACCATAAGGGTTTACCGACTATCGTCCGATATTACATAGAGTGTAGAGTCCCGTGTGTGTCAGAATGAGAACAGTCGTCGACTAGATCGACAGTGTAAAAGAACTTAGCGCTCGATCGGGCTATAGACAGTCTCAAGATGACCACGGCTTGCATCAACTCCAGGTGAACGTTTTCTAACTGAGGGGTACGAGGCGTGCAAAAAACCAATTTCAATCGTGAGATAGCACTTGCTCTTTGGGTCATCGGCGGATTTGCCATGGCGTCTCAATACAATTCATGTGCGCCGGTTTCGTTCGAACAGTCCTCGCAAAGCAAAGCTGTGGACGCACAGTCAATATCGCTTGTCTTGATCAATCGAGATGCCCCTTACACAAATTCGGATTTGGTGGAAGTGAATCTTAGCTCGGATTTGGCTGATGAAGTCTACGTTACTAACGACAAAACTTGTGAGACAGGCGGAGCTTGGGAGCCTTTGACATCGACCAAGCCGTGGACATTGTCGGCAAAAAACCAGATGACCTCTGTCTATGCCAAATTTCGAAATGCCTCTGAGGGAGTCAGCTCCGACTGTTTAACTGATGAGATCTTGCATGACGATATTCCACCCAACGTGATTCTTCAAAAGCCATCCTTAATTACCAATATTCAAACACCCATTATCATGTTCTTGGCGAGCGATTCGGGCTCGGGTTTAGATCGAATGACCTGTCAATGGCCTGGCGAAGTGGC
>JBFWON010000048.1:0-29212 GCA_050250515.1 Bdellovibrionales bacterium
CGAATCGCGTAGAAGCCGAAGGTACGGCCGTAGTTGATGTCGGTGGAGGCTCGACGGAAGTCATTCGTCGGGAAAAGGGTGGTCTCGTTGGCCGCAGTGTCGACATTGGGAGCGTTCGACTGACAGAGATAATTGGTACAACAGAAGTTCTTTCGACTAAGCAATTGGGTGAGATGCGAAAGATCGCAAGGAACTTGCTCTCTCCTGTCGCCCGATCGGCCCATCAAGTGGTGGCGGTCGCGGGCACACCGACGACCTTGACCATGCTTGAACTCGGGATTGCCTTCGACGAAGCTAAGATCGATGGTTTTTGTCTGTCAGTCGAAAAGATTGAAAACTGGGTGGAACGCATGGCCGGAATGACCACGGAAGAACGAGCTCTTTTGCCGGGCATGCCACCGAAGAGGGCGGATGTGATTGTGGCGGGATCGGTGATTCTACTTGAGGCCTTGCGCGCCCTTGCGGTCCAAGAGACAATTGTATCGACTCGTGGTGTTCGCTACGGTGTCGCAATTAAAGGAAGCATAGAATGACATTGGCCCTCATTTTCGGATTCGTATTTTCAGCGGAGGCCCGAAATTTGGATGCCCTTTACCAGAAAGCCACGCTTCAGTTGGGTGGAAAAAAATTTGTCGCTTACGTCGCCGACAGCGGTGAAGGTCGGGCCGATGGTCTTATGCACATCAAAAGTCTGCCGAAAGACACAGGTATGATTTTTGTTTTTGATGAAGAACAACCTCTTGGCTTTTGGATGAAGAACACCGTGATGCCACTTAGTATCGGATTTGTCGATGCCAAAGGGAAATTGATCGACATCCAAGAAATGGAAGTAGCTCCTGCCATGTCGATGCAAATTCCCACCTATCGAAGTCGAGGCCCAGCGCTCTTTGCGATTGAGATGTCGAAGGGATGGTTTGCGAAGAACAAAATTAAAACAGGCGATCGTCTGAGTCTCGTGTCGAAATCCCCGTCTAGACTTCTGACTGAAAAATTGAATTCAAAATCTGCCGGACAATAGTCTAGAGTCCGTTTACCTTCGTCTGGCTGATTAAATAATCTTTTATCTCATTTCTACAGTATGCTGTAATTGAAGCTGGCTCTATGAATCACAACCGAGGTTAACGTCATGTTCAGGAAGTATGTGATAGTCACCCTTGCGATGCTCTTTACGATCTCAATCGCATCGTGCACGTCCAAGAAGACGGAAGATAGTTCAGATATCGAAGTCGCCGACGGCGGGGATGCGATAGAAGAAGGTGACGCAGTTGAGGACAACGGAGATCTTAGTGATTCGGGCGGAGGAGGAGGAGGCGGAGACGATGCGATCGCTGACTTAGGCGACGACGACTTTGCGACCGATGCTTCCGACGCGGCCGTGGCCGAAGGCGGCGGTGAGGTCACGCCCAACGATGCCGGTGGCGATGACTTAACGTCAGACTTGGCCGCTTCGGAACCCACACCAGACTCTGAAGCACCTCCCCCGGATGTGGCAGCGGACACGCCAGACACGCCAGCTGAGCCAGCTATGGATGCGGCACTCGATGCCGGTGGTGAGCCACCGATGGAGGCCCCAGCTCCTGAACCCGATACCCCGGCGGCCCTGCCCCCTGTCGTGGATTCGAGCGAACCCGATTCGCCCGCGCCGATTGTGACGGGAATCAAAAAGGTCAACGAGACACCTTATCGACATGGCAAGATTTTGGTGAATGCGATCTACATTGCGCGCGACGGAGATACCGTTGAGAGCATCAGCCAGAAGGTCGGTAGTTCGGTAAAAGAAATTTGTAAAATCAACGCCTATAACTGCAGTCGCGGAATAAAGATTGGTGACAAATATTACTACCATTCTTCGGTGCGACCCGACGACGATCAATCCGTAAAGACATATTATGAAGATGCGGGCATTCAGTCACAGACTTATACGGCAAAAGCCGGCGACAATATTCGGAATGTCGCCCAGGACCTCTTAGGCAATCGTAAGAGTTGGATGGAATTATGGGCCACCAATGATGTGGAATCTAAGGGTGCACTGGATGAAGGCACACAACTTCGATATTGGCCGCTACAAAGTGGTGGTGCGCCGACTCAAGCTGTAGCGCAGGCGGATGACACAGCTCCTGCGGAGTCAGGCGGCGAAGAGCCTCCGGCGGCACCTTCGGGTGAAGATATGGCCGCGGCACCTCCGCCTCCGCCTCCGGCAGAAGAAATGGCACCACCGCCACCGCCACCACAAGATATGGCGGCCAATGCACCGCCTGAGCCTTCGGCCGATTTACCTCCGGGTCCTGATCCCAATGCAGCGGCCATGGCTGAACCGCCTCCGCCGCCACCTCCGCCTCCGCCCACGGACAATCAAGTGGCGGCCCAAGATCCGAGCATGCCCGGTGACCTGCAAGATCCCGATCAAACTATGATGCTGGGAGTGGGCGCGGTGTTGTTGCTAGCGGCTGCGGCGCTCTTTATCTCGATACGCAAAAAGCGCCAGCGTCGTCAGATTGACTTCAATACGACGACACAGACGCAGATTGAGTAAGGTATTTTAGGCTGCGTTCTTAAAAATATCGTCCAAAAGGGATCGCCGAAATTCGCGGCGATTCTGGACGAAGTACATCAGGTCATCGACGATTTGAACGTCTCTCCGATTAAAAGGATGAAACTGCACACCACAGCCATTGGCGTTCTTCCACACAATGGTGGCGGGCATTTTGCGTTTACGGTCGCTGACCACGATTTCCAAAACAACCTTATCGGCTGGCGCCAATTCTGAGGCAGTTCCCGTTTCGAGGAAAGCACCAGTCAAACTGATATTCTTTAGAGTGCCCTTCGCATTTTGCCGGCCATAGCTCTTACGAAACTCGACCGACATTTGCAGGGGAATTCGCGGTGAAGGCACTTTGTCTTGCTTTACGTCCATGGTCTCCTCCGGTCCTGTAACTAATCGGATGCCAAGAGGAAAAAATTGAGAGATCTCCTCATTTTAGGGTGTCTCGCGCCTAGGCTTTTGACAGTTTTTCGAAGTTTAGAAGAATCTGACCAAAGTGTCTCATAACGCGACGCAAGATGTGTGAGATCGGGACGCTGGGTTGACAAAAACCCGTCCTCCTTCGTAAATAGTAAGCAGAACTACGGTTTAATCCCACTAAAAGTCTAGAGACCAAACCGACCTCTAAATCTCGCATTAATCAACCCTTACAAAAAGAGTTCCCTTGGACGAGCAAAATTCAAAGCCAAAAGAAGAGACTAAACCTCAGTCTTCTGACAAACCCGCATCATCGGCTCCGGCCGCACAAGCTTCTTCAGACGAAGGTCCAGGCGAAGACTCCAGTCAGGGTGGTGGAGGCAGTCGAGAAGGTGGCGGCGGCGGAGGCGGCGGCGGTGGTGGACGAAGACCCCACTTCAATAAACATCGTGGACGGGACCGGGGCGGAGATCACCGGGGCGGCAAAAAGAACTTTCAAGGACACCGCCATCGTGATCGTGACCGTAACCGAGATGATCGGAACTATCATTACAACGGAAACGGCGGCATGCAGGATCGCCCCGGTATCGACATGGACGATCCAGCAACGGAAGAGATTCAATCCGCGCCGGTGGATCTGTCAGAAATCAATTTGACGGAGGAGGAGCGCAAGTCGCTCGACTCCAAGAACTTGAAGTCGAAAGACATCCGCGAAGTGACCCAGCTGGCGCTCAAACTAAAAATCGAAAATGCTGCGGGCTTACGCCGGCAGGACATGGTTTTTGAAATCTTAAAGCGCGCCGCGCAGTTGGGCGATATTTTCGGCAATGGTGTTTTGGAGATCCTACCCGACGGCTACGGATTTCTGCGATCGGGAGATTACAACTACCTTCCGGGGCCTGACGATATTTACGTCAGTCCGTCGCAAATTCGCCGATTTGGTCTAAGAACGGGTGACACAGTCAGTGGCACGGTGCGACCTCCTAAAGAAGGTGAACGTTACTTCGCCCTGTTAAAGGTCGACACGCTTAATTATGAGCCCCTTGAAAAAGCCAAAGATAAGATCCTATTCGACAACTTGACGCCTCTTTACCCAGACGAGCGCTTGAAGCTCGAATATGATCCCAAAGAGTACACCACGCGAGTGGTGGATCTGATGTCTCCACTTGGCAAAGGTCAGCGTGGTTTGATTGTGGCGCCGCCTCGAACCGGTAAGACGGTGTTGATGCAAAACATCGCGAATGCCATTGCCAAAAATCACCCTGAAGTCTTTTTGATCGTTCTTCTGATTGATGAGCGGCCGGAAGAAGTAACGGACATGATGCGAACAGTAAAGGGCGAGGTCATCAGCTCTACATTTGATGAGCCTCCGACTCGCCACGTGCAAGTGGCCGAAATGGTGATTGAAAAAGCCAAGCGATTGGTGGAGCACAAACACGATGTGGTGATTCTGCTCGATTCGATCACTCGCTTAGCTCGCGCGTACAATACGGTGGTTCCACCTAGTGGAAAGATTCTATCTGGTGGTGTGGATTCAAACGCTCTCCATAAGCCGAAGCGCTTCTTCGGTGCGGCCCGAAATATCGAAGAGGGCGGAAGTCTCACGATCATCGCGACCGCGTTGATCGATACGGGATCTCGAATGGACGAGGTCATCTTCGAAGAATTTAAGGGAACTGGTAATTCGGAAATCCATTTGGACCGAAAACTTATGGAGAAGCGAATCTTCCCCTGCATGGACATCAACAAGTCCGGAACTCGAAAAGAAGACCTGCTGATCGACAAAGGAGAGCTGAACCGTCTTTGGATTTTGCGCAAGGTTTTAGCGCCGATGAATGTTTTGGACAGCATGGAATTCTTGCTGGATAAACTGCAGCACTCGAAGACGAACAGCGAGTTCTTGGGCTCGATGGGCGGCTAATGCCCGATCGCTATGTTTGATAAACTTCTCGAAGTTGAAAAACGCTTCGAACAGATTCAGCAATCTCTTATGGAGCCAGGTGTCGCCAGCAATCAAGATCGCTATCGTGGTCTGATGAAGGAAATGTCTGACCTTGAAGAAGTGGTCACGGCCTTTCGCGACTATAAAAAACTGAAGAAGGACATCGAGGGAAATCGTCATATTCTGGAAACTGAAAATGACGAGGATCTGCGCCAGATGGCGAAGGACGAATTGGGGGAAATGGAAAAATCCTTCGAGGGTTTGACCGATCGCCTTAAGGTTTTACTTTTGCCCAAAGACCCCAATGATGAAAAGAACATCATTATGGAGATCCGCGCCGGTGCGGGCGGCGATGAAGCCAGCCTCTTTGCTTATGAACTTTTTCGCGCCTACACGCACTTTGCCACGACTCACGGTTGGAAGGTGGAGCCACTCTCGATTTCAGAGGGGAATGTCGGTGGTTACAAAGAGGTCATCGCCACCGTGACTGGTGAAAAGGTCTATTCGCTCTTAAAATATGAGAGTGGTGTGCATCGCGTTCAGCGGGTTCCAAAAACCGAAGCGTCGGGGCGAATTCATACCTCCACCGTGACTGTCGCTATCATTCCTGAGGCCGAGGAAACCGAAGTCAAAATTAATCCCACCGATCTTAAAATCGATGTGATGCGCGCAAGTGGCGCCGGCGGTCAGTCAGTAAATCGAACGGAATCTGCCGTCCGTCTCACACATATTCCGAGTGGAATTGTGGTTTATTGCCAAGAAGGAAAGTCCCAGCACGCGAATCGAGATCGGGCGATGAAGATTTTGTTCTCGCGCTTGAAGCAACAGGAAGAAGAAAAAATGTTGAAGGAGGCGTCCGACGCCCGCCTTTCACAGATTGGTACAGGAGATCGCTCAGAGCGAATTCGAACTTACAATTTTCCCCAATCACGGGTGACGGATCATCGGATTGGCTTGACCATTCATTCTCTGACAGAAGTGATGAACGGAAGTTTTCAACCACTGGTAGATCCTCTGATCACACATTTCCAGGCGGAAGCCCTTAAGAGGACCACGGGTCAGTGACGATTGCCGATCTGTTGGAAAATATCACGAATCGGTTCCGCGAAGGCCATTTAGAGCAACCCCAATTTGAAGCTCGACAATTGTTGGCCGAATTTTTCAAAAAAAATCTGGCGTGGATCTTGGTCAGCGAGCAGATGATCGACGTCAGCGAGGCCGCGGAAATCCAGCGATGGGTGGAAAGACGACTGCAAGGTGAACCGCTCGCGTATTTGACGGGGTTCAAAGGGTTTGGCAAGGCCCGGTTTCGCGTGGGCCATGGAGTTCTTATTCCCCGCCCTGAAACTGAGCACGTCCTTGAGGTGGCCCTCCGCCGCACGCTCGAAAAGCCGCAAGTGAAAATCGCCGATTTTGGCTGTGGAACTGGATGTATTGGTCTGTCTTTTCTATTGGATCGGGCGGGAGCGACGTTGGTCGCGATCGATGCATCGGCGAAGGCCATCGAGTATACACGGAAGAACGCGGAAGAACTGGGAGTGGGCGATCGTTGCCAGACCTTTCAGGGGCGGGTGCAGGATTGGTCGGGGCCAGCGATGGATGTGATCGTGTCCAATCCCCCGTACGTCGCGCAAGATGATCCGCGGGTAGAGGCCCATGTTCGAAAATTTGAACCGGCGGAGGCCCTCTTTTCGTCGGGAGAGGGTTTAGATGCTCTGAAACAGTGGGCAGGTCTCGCTCACCGACATTTGGTCGAGGGAGGCCTTTACGTATGCGAATTCGGGGCTGGCCAAGAAATCTCTGTCGAGGCCATAATGAAAGACGCCGGATTTGAGAGTTTAGAATTCGAAAAGGACTACGCTGGAATCATGAGAGTCGTTTCGGGAATGAAACCGAAGTGAGGAGAAAAAATGGATAAAATGGCCGTACAAGGTGGTGCAAAGCTTAGCGGCAAAGTGTCGGCGAGCGGATCTAAGAACGCGGTGCTGCCCCTGTTATTTGCTACTCTATTAGCTGAAGGGGACCATGTTTTTGAAAATGTTCCGGAGCTTGTAGACGTCGAGAGTGCTTGCCAGCTGCTCAATCATCTTGGTTGTCGAACCGAATTCAAAAACCATACTTTGAAGGTCAAAGTCGGACCACAAACCGAAATTGAGGCCCCATACGACATCGTTCGAAAGATGAGAGCCAGCATTCTATGTCTTGGGCCGCTTTTGGCCCGAAGACGGCGGGCCAAGGTCAGTTTGCCTGGCGGATGCGCCATTGGTTCTCGACCCATTGATTTACATATTGAAGGAATGCGCGCTATGGGTGCCGACCTTGTTGTTGAAAGTGGATACGTCATTGGGGAGACCTCGAAACTCAGGGGCACTAAGATGCTTTTTGAGTCTCCCACGGTCGGTGGTACGGAGAACATTATGATGGCCGCCTGCTTGGCCGAAGGGGAAACCGTAATAGAGAATGCCGCGAAGGAGCCTGAGATCGTGGATCTCGCGGACTACTTGACCAAAATGGGTGCCAAAATCCAAGGCGCGGGCACCAGTATTATTCGCATTCAAGGTGTGGATCGGTTAAAGGCTGCCGAACACCAAGTGATTCCTGACCGCATCGAGGCAGGAACTTTGTTGATTGCTGGGGCCATAACCGGGGGCGAAGTCACCGTGGCCAATTGCAACCCGGATCATCTTGAGGCCTTGCTCGCCAAAATGCGCGAGAGTGGGTTTGAAATCTCGACGACCAAAACGGAAATGACTGTCCATGCCTGTAAAGGGTGGAAGGGCGTGGATGTGACAACGGCACCTCATCCCGCATTTCCCACAGACCTTCAGGCCCAGTTCATGTCTTTAATGTGTGAAGCGAACGGGACCAGTGTGATCACCGAGACCGTGTTTGAAAATCGGTTTATGCACGTTCAAGAATTGGTCCGCTTAAACGCGGATATCACCCCTAAGACCCGCGTGGCGGTGGTTCGAGGAACTCCTGGCAAATTGACGGGCGCTCCGGTGATGGCGACGGATTTGCGAGCCAGTGCGTGTTTGGTTATTGCAGGCCTGGTCGCGGGTGGCGAAACGGTGGTCAATCGAATCTATCACTTGGATCGTGGCTACGAGGATATGGAAGGAAAACTGACCAGCCTCGGCGCGAAAATCCGAAGAATCTCAGGGTAAAAAAAAACCCGAGTCGGAGGGGGCCGAAACTCGGGTTCGAAAACCAGTGAATCTTTAGTCGAGCAAGTCTTGACCAGAAAACTTCATCGCAAACGGATAAGCTTCGGTCTTCACGATGTAAATATTTTTGCGCTCGAGGGGAAGCTCCAAGGCTTTTGTCAACTGACGCAAATTGATTGTCGTTTGGAACTCGCTCAATTTCTCAACGCATTTTCGTGTGGGGACGGGCGATAGAAGGCGAATGATAATGACGTTGGGATTAGAGCGATCTTGTACAAGTACGGCAGATGGGGTTGTGTAGCATGGCGTCGGCGTCAGTCCGGAAATGGCAAGGTCTAGACTTTCGTTGATTAAAGTTATGTCGGTGACCTTCACGTGAGACTGAAAGTCATTCGAGTAAAAATCCAAGCTTGAAAGAGTGGCGGCTCGGGCAAATCCTGAAACCAGTAAAACGGCCAGAACGTAGATCATGCAGGCGACAGTTTTCATAGAAGAACCCCCTAAACTGGTGATGCAGTCCCTTAGAGCAAACGCGATGCCAGCGTGAGGAGGATTCTGTTTTGATTTCAAGGGCTTGCACGGTTCCATTTTGAGACGGATTCAAAATGAATGTAAATTATTCCAGTGATTTCAAATGTTTACATGCCTGGCTCCAGAGAGAGACCAGAAACCCAATTTGGAACCTAAAGTTTAGGAATTGTTGAGGTAAAATGAATCCAATATATGGAGCAAGGCAATCGCAAGTGGATTATCAAAGATTCCACCGGCCAAATCGGAGGACCTTATTCGACAGAAAAGGTTCTTTATAAGATTGGGCGGGGGGAGTTTTCGGGCGAAGAGTGGATTGCTCTTTATCCGGGCGGAAATTGGATTCCGATTTCTCAAGATCCCCAGTTTTACGACAAACTTCTCGAAGTCTTAGTTGACGAAGGGGATCAGGACGAAGTTCGTAAAGACACTTACGTAATGGACTTCACTCGTCAGGCCGAAATGGACGACGCCGGGCCTGTGGATCCGGCCGATGCGCGAACGATCATACCTGAAAAAGCAAAAGCTGAGCCCGAGGTGAGCGAAGACACTCCGGCACCAAAATCGAAAAAGAAATCACGCAAACGGACCAAGCCCGAGGACATTGAACTGGTGGACGTTCGACCGCAAATCGTCAAGGCGGTGATCCAGCGTGCGAAGTGGCCTCTGCTGATGGTGGTCGCGGCCGTGGCTATAGCGGCTATGCTGTTGGTCGGAGGAAAATCGAACGAATATCGAATTCGCCTGGTGGCTCCTCAAAAAATGAAAGAGGGCGGAAAGGTGGAATCGCAAGACCGACGATTTGCACTGGCCGCGGGTGAATTTGCTAAGGACACTTTGCCTGGCTACACACGCTCCATGAATGAATTCGTCTCGATTATTGAAAAGGACCCTAAGCATGCTAAGGCCATGGGTCTTTTGTGTATGACCTATCTCGAGCTCTGGCCGTTTGCCTATCAGGATTCGAAAGACAGCCGGACGGTGGTCACCGTGGTGCAAATGTCGTCGGCGGTGGACCCGGCAGGTGTTCACTCGGCCGCTTGTCGCGTGGTGGATTTGGTGGTGCAAAATCGTCCACAAGAGGCCAAGAGTTTGGTGGAATCCATTCTCGACACACGGGCCAACGACGCCGATCCTCCCATGTTGTTTTACTTTTTGAAGGGACTTCTCCTCGAGGAATTTGGTGAACACGCCGCTGCCATTGGGTATTTGAAGTCGGCCCAAAAGCTTTGGCCGCGGTGGATCCTACCCATCTTCGTAGAGGCCCAAGCTTTATCGAAACTCGAGCGCTACAACGAGGCCGGAAACCTCTATCGTGGAATTCTTCGCCAAAATCCAGACCACGTGGTCGCTCGCATTGAGCTTGGTATTTTAGAGTACAAACATTTTAATCGAAAAGACGAAGGCGAAAAGTATTTGCAACAGGCGTTACAATTCGACGACGCCCCCTTCCCCGTATTGGCTCGGGGCTTTCTCGGGTTGTCTGAAATTTACTTAAGCCGCGAGGATCGCGGTAAAGCTTTGGAAAATGCGAAGAAGGCTTATGAACTGGATCCCACCAATGAAGCCGCCAAGAATATTATTTTGCAGTTGGAAGGGCCGATTCGCCCCGAGGCCACCGCGCGAAATGCCAAACAGCTGGAAATTCAAGGTGACTCTTATTTCCGCGAGGGTGATTACCAATCCGCCCAGGCCTATTACCGCTCGGCTTTTAAGGCGGATCGCAAAAACGCCACGGCCGCTATGAAGGCTGGAAAATGTTTGTGGAAATTGAGTCTTAGCACCGAAGCCCTTGAGTGGCTTAACCAGGCCATCAAGTCGGATCCGAAGTTAACCGACGCCTATGTGACTTTGGCGGACTATTATTCGCAGAGATTTAACTTTCGCCAGGCCGCCAAAATCTTACAAAATGCTCGAGCGATTAATCCCAAGAGTCATGAAGTTTACCGCGGTTTTGCCATGATTGAGCTTCGTCGGAACAACGCTAAAGGCGCCATTAGTTTTGGCAAAAAGGCGCTCCAACTCTATGAAAACGATGTTGAGACTCTGATTCTGATGGCGCGGGCTTCGAGCGCACTGAAGGATTACAAAATGGCGTTTAACTATGCACAAAAAGCTGTGGAATACGATGTGAACAATCGAAATGCCCAGATTGAGTACTCGCAGGCCTTGGCTGGCTTGCAAGGAATTGATGTGGGAATTGATAACTTTCTCCGTCTGATCAACAACTACCCATTGGTTTCTGAATATCGATTGGCGCTGGGTCGGATGCTACTCTCCGATGAAAGATTTGATCAAGCGGAAGAGATCTTTCGCCAGATCATAAAGCTCGATGAGAAACCAAAAGAAGCTTACGTGGAACTCGCGAAAGTCTTGAAAGCACAAAGCAATGTGGACGAGGCACTGGAGCTTCTGCTTAAGGCGGCCGTGTTGGACCCGGCCGATGCGGAACCTTTGTTTTTGGCAGGAATTATTTACCTCGATCAGAAAAAGCCGGGTGAGGCCACGAATCAATTTCGCCGAGTGCTGATCATCAACAAAGGCTACCCACTGGTACATTATCAGCTGGGCCGGGCCGCCTTGGCGATGAATGATCCTAAGGGTGCGGTTGATTTTGCCGAGGAAGAAAAGAAAATAAATCCCGGATTGGCTGATCCTTACCTGCTGGCGGCGGAGGCCTACACCTTGATGCAACAATTTAGCCTCTGCGCGACTGAGTATCAAAAGGCCATCAAGCTTCGCCCCCAACAGGCCGCGATTTATGTGAAAATGGCCCAATGCTACCGCAAGGCCGGATCACTGGATGTGGCTATTAACATGTTGAATGTGGCCGCGACGAAAGAGCCCGGATATGCCGACATCTACAAAGAGCAAGGGGCTATCTTTGAGCTCAAGGGTGATGTGAACCACGCCATCGAGAGTTACAATCAATATTTTGTCTTAGACCCGGATTCTCCCGATCGGGAGCAAATCGAGTCGCGAATTAAAGCTTTACTGTCAGGTCAGAACCCCTAAAATAGTCATATGGCTAGCGCAATCGGTGGATTTCAGGAAAAAGCAAAAGGTTCGTCTTTATCGGCGGTGACTTTGGCCCTAAAGGTGATCACCAGCTTGTTTTTGGGTCTGACTTTCGCTCTTATTGGTGACGAAGTTTTTGCTTACGAGTGGATATCTTTCACTTTAGTTTTGGTAGCCATAACCGGAGCCCTACTACGCATCATGAAAAATTGGACAATCGGCAGGGTTTTAATTTTTGATTTGATTTGTGTCTTGCTTGGGCTCTTGCTTCGCATGTACATTCTGATCGCACCTGGCTAAGGAGCCCGTATGATCGACGTGCGAGCGCTAGAGAGCGCCGATTTTGCTGAAACTTACAAAAAATCTTTGAAGAATCGGGGGGACGACCCCAAGGCCGTCGACCACCTTTTGTCGCTCAATCAAAAGCGCAAGCAATTGATCACTCAACAGGAGACTCTTCGTTCACAGCAAAACAAAGTGGGTGAAGAAATTGCGCGCTTGAAGCGAGCCAAAGAAGACGCTTCGTCGCTTTTGACCCAGATGCAGGCCTTGGCGGGCCAGGTGAAGGACCTCGATCACCAGGTCACCCAGGCCGATGAAGAGGTTCGCCAATTTGCACTCGGCTTGCCGAATAAACTACATGAGTCTGTACCCGTTGGATCTGGTGCCGACGACAATGAGGTCATTCGGGCGGTGGGGGTGAAAAGAGAATTTTCTTTTAAACCCAAAGAGCATTTTGATCTTGGTGAGAAACTGGGAATTTTGGATTTCGAGCGCGGCACCAAAGTGGCGGGTGCGAGATTTACTTTTCTCACAGGGATGGCGGCACGGCTCGAGCGCGCGCTGATCAGTTTTATGATGGATCTTCATTCTCGCGAGCATGGCTACACCGAGATGATTCCGCCTTTTATCGCCAACTCGAATAGTTTTATCGGGACGGGTCAGTTTCCGAAGTTTCAGGAAGACGTTTTTCACCTAAGGGACACGGACTTTCATCTGATTCCAACAGCGGAAGTGCCGGTGACCAACTTTTACGCGGGTGAAACTCTGAAAGAGTCCGACTTGCCGATTCAGTATGTGGCGTATTCTCCGTGCTTTCGCTCCGAGGCGGGAAGTTATGGTAAGGACACTCGCGGGTTGATTCGTCAGCATCAATTCAACAAAGTGGAGTTGGTGATTTTCGCTCATCCAGAAAAATCCTACGAGTTGCATGAACGACTGACCCAACATGCAGAAAAGGTGCTCCAGCTGTTGGAACTCCCTTATCGAGTGATGAGCCTGTGTTCGAAGGACATCGGTTTTGGTGCGGCCAAGTGCCATGATTTGGAAGTTTGGTTGCCTGGGCAGGCCCAGTATCGGGAGATCAGCTCGTGTTCAAATTTTGAGGACTTTCAGGCCCGTCGGGCCGGCATTCGCTTTAAGCCTGAAGGGGCCAAGGCCAAGCCTCAGTTCGTTCATACGCTAAACGGATCCGGTCTGGCCATCGGTCGAACCTTAATCGCGATCATGGAGAACTATCAGCGCGAAGACGGCACGATCGACATCCCCTCCGCCCTCTCCAAGTATTTCTAAAGGTTCGGACTACTTTTTGGGCCGTCGCTGCGTCAAATGACGGCGCCCCCTGCACAAAGCGGTTGAAGCGTCGCGACGAAGCTGTTCAATCGGCCTCAAATCCCATTATCTGATCGTTCGACTTTAAGTTCTTCCATGCGGAGAGGTGGCAGAGTGGTCGATTGCACCGGTCTTGAAAACCGGCAGGCTCTTACGGGCCTCGTGAGTTCGAATCTCACCCTCTCCGCCACTTGCTGAGCAGAGTTTCCTAGACGAGATAGTTCGGCCAGGCTAGTTTTCAATCGATGCAATCTCTCGAACAATGGCAAAAGATTTTTGAAAGGACCCTTCGAGATTTTCCCACCGAAGACGGCTCTCACGACATCAGCCACTTTCAAAGGGTCTGGCGCCTGGCGCAGAAATTTTCTGATCCCCATCATGATCTCTTAGTTGTGCTGGCGGCTTGCTACTTTCACGATATTGTCAGCTACCCTAAGGATGATCCACGTCGGTCAAGGTCGTCGGTCGATGCGGCCGAAAGGGCGGTGTCAATCCTTTCGTCTTTGGACTTTCCAGAAGAGAAACTAGAGAACGTCAGACACTGTATCGAGGCTCACTCATTTTCGGCCAACATTCCGACAGAAACCCCGGAGGCCGGAGTCGTGCAAGACGCCGACCGTATGGAGGCTCTCGGTGCAATCGGTCTGGCCCGAACTTTTTATGTCTCGGGGCTTATGCGAAGGAGACTTTTTTGCCCAGAAGATCCCTTCGCAAAAAATCGTCCGTTGGACGATCAGAAATTTGCTATCGATCATTTTCATCAAAAGCTATTTAAGCTGCCTCTGACCATGAGGACAGCAGCTGGAAGGAACGAAGCCGCCCGACGGGCAAAAGTATTGACTCGCTTTCTTGAAGATTTGGCCAACGAGCTCGCCCCCTGAGTTCTCCACAGACAGGCGCGATAGAACGCGTCTATCGAGTGATACGAATTATCGATTTTACTTATCTCTTTCAATTCTGCAGACTCATCGGATCAACTAAAGGAGTGCATTTATGGGGATATTCAACCGAGTGGCAATGACTCTTATCGCCGCGAGCCTAGCCGGTTGCGCAACCGGAAAATCAGCAAAGACCTCTGACACAAAAAACACTGATATTGAAATGAAGGGATCCTCAGGCAGCAATCAGTTTTGGTGGCCCGAGCGATTGGATTTAGCGCCTCTCCGGCAGCATGCCGCGGAGTCTGATCCAATGGGCCGTCGCTACGATTATGCGCGTGAGTTCAAGAAGCTCGATTTGGCCGCGGTTAAAAAAGATATTGAAAAGATCATGAAGACCTCTCAACCATGGTGGCCGGCTGATTACGGACATTATGGGCCGTTTTTTATTCGCATGGCTTGGCATAGTGCGGGCACCTACCGAATTGCCGACGGGCGCGGCGGCGCGGGCGGAGGACAGCAGAGGTTTGAACCGCTGAACAGCTGGCCAGACAATGCCAACTTAGATAAGGCCCGACGCTTGCTTTGGCCGATTAAGAAAAAATATGGTAGCCGAATTTCTTGGGCGGATTTAATGGTCCTAACGGGTAACGTCGCGTTGGAGTCGATGGGGTTCAAGACCTTCGGCTTTGCCGGTGGTCGGACGGACGACTGGGAAGCCGATATGGTTTATTGGGGCCCAGAGAAAAAGTGGCTCGCGGATGAACGTTACAAAGGCAATCGCAAATTGGACAACCCACTCGCGGCCGTTCAAATGGGGCTTATTTATGTGAATCCAGAGGGCCCGAATGGAAATCCAGATCCATTGGCTGCGGCCAAAGATATTCGTGAGACCTTTGGTCGTATGGCTATGAATGATGAAGAGACTGTAGCGTTGATTGCGGGAGGACATACCTTTGGTAAAGCCCACGGTGCTGTGAAGCCCACTGAATGTATCGGCGCAGAACCAGCAGCGGCTCCCATTGAAGCCCAAGGATTTGGTTGGAAGAACAAGTGTGGCAAGGGTAGTGGCATTGATACGACAACCAGTGGCCTAGAGGGCGCCTGGTCGGTTAACCCTACCAAGTGGACCCACCAATACTTGAGCAACCTATTTGCTTTTGATTGGGTGCAAACGAAGAGCCCGGCCGGTGGTACGCAGTGGATCCCCAAAAATGCAGATCAAGTTCAAATCGTACCTGACGCCCATGATCCGAGTAAGAAACATGCTCCCATCATGTTCACGACGGACTTAGCTCTTAAAATGGATCCGGAATATAATAAAATCTCAAAGCGCTTCTTGGACAATCCGAAGGAATTCGAATTGGCCTTTGCCAAAGCTTGGTTCAAGCTGACCCATCGAGATATGGGTCCTCGAACTCGATATTTGGGCAAAGAGGTTCCGAAAGAATCTTTGATTTGGCAGGACCCAGTCCCCTCATCTAAAAGTCGAATTGGATCTGCGGAAATCGCGACGTTGAAAGAGGAAGTGTTGAAGTCTGGTCTGAGTGTGGGAGAGCTTGTTCGGACGGCTTGGGCCTCGGCCGCGTCGTTCCGAGGAACTGATCTTCGTGGTGGTGCAAATGGAGCCCGCATTCGTTTGGCTCCCCAAAAAGATTGGCCGGTGAATGATCCGACTGAGCTAGCCAAAGTCTTAAGCAAGTTGGAAAGCATTCAGAAGAAATTTAATCAGGCCAGCGATAAAAAAGTGTCTTTGGCCGATTTGATTGTTTTGGCCGGAGCGACTGGGGTCGAAGAAGCTGCCAAAAAAGCGGGCTATAAAGTGAGGGTTCCCTTTGCCCCGGGCCGAGCGGACGCAACACAGGAGCAAACAGACGTCATATCTTTCGCCGTGTTGGAGCCGAAGGCCGATGCCTTTCGAAATTACTACGACTCGGGCAGTGGTTTCTCGCCAACAGTGGCCATGGTGGATCGGGCCAACATGTTGACCCTAACCGTACCAGAAATGACCGTCCTAGTCGGCGGTCTTCGAGTGATGGGAGCGAATGCGGGTGGCTCTAAAAACGGTGTTTTCACCAGTCGGCCGGGCTCCCTTAGCAACGATTTTTTTGTAAACCTTTTGGATATGTCGACCAAATGGCAAAAGTCCTCGAAAGGCGAAGGAATGTACGAGGGCCTCGATCGAAATTCGGGTCAAGTGAAGTGGACGGCCACACCAGTGGATCTGATCTTCGGATCTCACTCTGAATTGCGCGCTATTTCAGAGGTTTATGCTGCTGACGATGGCAAACAAAAGTTCATTCGAGACTTTGTCGCCGCCTGGGACAAAGTGATGTCGCTGGATCGATTTGATCTGATGTAAATCAAAAGGTCCGCCATCCCCCCCGGGGTGGCGGACTATCCCATTTCACGATGGGCATAATTGGCTAGGTTTAAAAGATCTCTCTCTAATGTTTTAAGCCTAGTAAAATCCTCAGGTAGCCAATCGCGCAGCCGCATTTCGCAAGAATGCTCCTCAATCTGTAGAAGCAAAGACTGGAAGCGAACTAACAGGCGACGGTGGCGGTCCAAATAAATTTTCAGTTCACGACCAGTTAAGCTTTGTGAGCGCCGAGGCCAAAGCCCGGTGTCGGCTTTGGGTGAGGCCGCGAGACTTGCACAATGTGCAGCGATTCTTGCTAAGTTTTCAAGCTCACTCAATTGATCTTTTGTGATCGCCTGTGGATCAGACTGACCTTTAATTGCCAGGAACCCCGCCACTCGCGTAGCTCGGCCGAAGTGGTACATGACTTGCGAGAAAGTGGGACTCTCCTCACCTCTTCGAGCGGGGCAATCGGACCAACCGATAGAGCTCCACCCCAAAACGGAAACCAATAAAATTTCTTTGAACATGGCTTCAAATGCTACGCTCAAAGGCAACGGTCAATCTTGCCGCCTTGATGAGAGCTTATTGGCAATTCGGCAGACTATAAAAAAGTAACGAACCCACATGAAATCTTCAGGGTGACCCCATGTTTGTTTACATCTTTTAGCCCGTGCGTTACCACGGCCTTTCCCTGACAATTTGAGGAGGAATTATGGGTTCGATCCGGAACACTTTGATGGCTATTGTTTTGTTTGGAAGTGGCTCGCTGATGGCTCAGTCGGGCACCGAGGAACAGGAACGTTTGTCTAAGATCTCTAAAGCCAATGACTTGACTGAAGTCGCGGACCTTATGACTCCCGCAGAGTTCTCAGCTGCGTTTGCTCACCCTGAGTACGATCCGATTGGGATCGATCTCATTCACCCCATCGTTCGCGTGAGCCCAGAGGGTCAATTCACGGTCAGGATTCAAGTCAGCATTCGGAATCAATCCATTCGCGTGACCTATCCGGGTGGAACCTTTGATGATTTGGTCAGCACGGGTCGACCTGGTTATTCGACCCCAACGGGATGTTTCAGACCCGATTACACCGGCAAAATGCATTACTCCCGTAAATACAACAACGCCCCGATGCCCGACTTTCAGTTTATCAATGGTGGCGTGGCTCTTCACGGCACGTACGAAGAAGGTCGCCTGGGACGAAAGGCCTCTCACGGATGCATTCGTCTACGACGAACCACGGCCAAATGGCTTCGAAGCATCGTCGAAGGCTACGGAAAAGCAAAAACGCTCGTTTGCGTTTACTAGTCAGAATTTGAAAATAAAATTTCAAAAGCCCACCGTACAGTGGGCTTTTTTATTTAAGACTGTCGATCACGATCGTCAGTTGGTCCGAGGAAGACAGAGCCGGTAATTGGATGGCGTTGTTGTGCAAAATTCCGACGGTGAGGGGACCGGTCGGCAAGTTACCGGGCAAAGAAGTCGGCTGCAAGGTTACGGGCGAATTGACCCAAAGGCTTCCCTGATTGGTGTCTTCAAGCCCCAGACCAGAATCGCTGGCGGATTTAACAAAAACATGGAGGCTATCTAAGCTAATAGCGGCCGAGTTGCCGACAATCTTGGGTCGGCTGATGCGATAGTGGGTCGCGTTGGCCATTTGAATTTCGATTTCTAAAATTGCAGAGCTGACGCTGGACATTTGTGGCTGCAGTTTTGACAGAGCGAATCGCATCACCACCGGGTTGGCCATTAGGCTTGGAAGATTACCTGGGACACTTTTGCTTTCAGTTTGAAAAGAATTTTTCACGGGCTGTGTGGGGTCTACGGGTTGGACGACCGCCTTTTCAGCTGTGGCCCACTCAATCAGAAGCTGCTCCACGATGCCGCTATTGGCCGCGTCGGAACAGGCGATCACTCCACAGTGGCTGTTCCCCGCGTAGCGAACCAGTCGGGAAGTGGCGGGACTATCGAAATCAACTAACTGAGAAGCTGCATCATAGGCTGTTTGCGGATCTGAGTTGGCAAACTTAGGGTTGACCACATCGCCGTGGCATTGTGCACAGCCTTTATCCGTAACGAATTTGTACAAACCGGTTTTAAAAACTTCGAACCCATCTCCTGCAGCGGCGGATTGTGAGGTCCGACGATTGTTGTAATCACTGTTGGCGTCGTAAGCCGAGAAGCGATGAGAAAAATCTCCGCAGGCGGTAAGAGCACCTGCGGAGAGGACTAGGATTAGGAGTTGGGTTATGGAGCTTTTCATAACTAAATCACCAAAGCATTTCCGTTGAGGCCAGCCGATTTAACCGCGGCTTGGGCCGAAGCAGGAATAGATCCACCGCCCACCCAGCTCAGGGCCGAGAGGTAGAGTCCCGCGACAGCTTCCGGAGAAGATCCGACGGCGGGGTCGATTCGCGCATTTCCACTCGTGCTGTTCACTGTTCCAGTGAAGCGGGCGGCCGGTGGGGAGCCTTTCGGGTCAAAGAAGATAATCATTCCAGCGTTGTAAGCGCCACCGGCGTCACCACTGGCCACCGGGCAATTGAGGTTGGCGGTAGCGCCATTGATTGTTGCTGTTGTTGCCGTCGTACCGTTGGCGATCGCTTGACCGTTGGAGAGATAGATCATCGCACCAGGGGCCCCAGCGGCTTCACAGGCGGCGAGGAACATTACAATCGCGCGAGCTTCTTCTACATCCGCGGGGGTGATATTATTTTGCGGACTCTGATCGTGATAATCGCGACCGCGGTATTCAATGATCACACCACCCGCAACGCCTGCAGCGGACTGGTAGAATGAGGCGAGCAAGGCTTGTTCGGCAGTGCTCAACTGACCAACGGTTGCGACGCCGGCCAAAGCTTGAATGTTGGCTGGGTTGAACAATGAGGCACCATAGTTAGGATCCGCTAGAGCTGAGTTTCCGTAAAAACCGCAACCGGCGGCTTTCATCATCTGCTCGCCACCTTTGCGCTCTCCATTTTTAAAGATAGAGGCTAGCGCTCGTGCAATTCCGTTGGCGGCATCGGAGGCGAGTGTCATGGCGTTGGAGTTCGTCAATCCGTTGGCGGCAGGTGTAAGGCTAAAGGCACTCGAGAAACTATTCGGCGCGAGGTTTCGGCCTGCTACGGAAGTAGCCGGAAGTCCGCGTGACCAGCTGGCGACAGTTTTACTGTTATTGATTTTTAAATCTTTGCCCATTTGCGAGACTTTGAAAGGGCTCACACCGCCTAGAAGGCCTGTGTTTTCACCGGCACCGTCGTCTTGATTGAAGGGACCAAGATGTGCACCGCCGCTGATCTTCTTGAGCACGTTGTTTTGCCAAGCGGTCGCGCCTCCCGGATATCCCGGAGGTCCCTGCATAAGAGTGAAACCGAACGGACTCGTGCGATCGACCACCATATTCGGACCCAGTCGGACTAAGTTTGCTTGGCCCGTGATTCCGTAGTTTCGAGCCATTCCCGCATTCATTACGGCGGCTTGGGCATCACTGATAAAGCGTGCACCCATGGTGGGTCCGCCTTCTGCAAAAATTTGGGCGATGGCGCCGATGTTTCTTACGGGAGCGGGACAGTCCATCGCTTGAGCGAAGGCTTGATTGCCAAATCGGCCGGCAATGGATTCGGGGAGTAAGACTCCGACGGCACCCGTCGCCAGACCTTTCATCAAGAAGTCACGTCGCGAAGTCGCTTTGTGTTTGGGTCCTGAGTCGCTGAGGTCTTTCCAGTCTTTCTTTACTTTGATTAACATGTCCTTCTCCGTTTCCTTTTAAAAACCCATCATGGCCGCGCCGGCCGAGTTGGCGGCGATGCAAACTGACATAAAGGCGATCGTGCTCGTCGACCCGCTAGTGGCGGCCAACTTAGTCACAAGCGTATCGAGTGAATTTTTAACTTCGACAGCTGCAGTGCTCTGCGAGGCAAGTCCTGCCACGTACTGGTCGAGCATACGGACTCCCGCTGCGATTAAAGCTGTTTTGTTATTGGCAATCGTCCCGTTTTTCGTAACGTTGTAACGTGTCTGCATAAGAGGTGTGTTGCCTGTCGTCAGATCGGAACAAGCACCATAAGCCAGCAACTGAATCTGGTCATAGCCGGTGGCTTTTGTGGGATCCGTTACTTTGGGCAAGTTCGATCGAACCTGTGCGAGTGTGCGCGCGAAGTTACCTTGGCCCGGATCGACAGATCGCTCTAAGCCATTGCGGATGCGGGCAACAACGGCGTCACCGACCGGTACACTTAAAGCACCCTTGCCCGGAACTTTGTGTCCCTCGCCAGCGGCGGGCTCATCGGTAATGACCGGATCATTGGCTGTGGTTTGCGACTGATGTTTCATCGAATCGCCCACTTTGCTACAGGCCGTGAAGCTCAGAGCGACTAAGATTATAAACAATGATTGTTTCATGTCTCGTGTCCTTTTCATAAACAGCTCGGGTGGCTGGCCACCAAACTTACGATCGTTCGAATGTCATCAGTTCCGGCCGGTACAGCATAAGGATTAGCGGCGTTGGCCATCTTGGTGATCTCGTCGGCGCGGAAGGCTCCAAGGGGACAAACTTCCGTTACAACTCGTTTGACTAGATATTCGTAGACGATGCGGGCTTGTCCGAGGGCAATGCCCAATTCGTTTAAGCCTTGTCCAGAGGTCGGACCGGTCCATCCCATGGTGTTAAGAACACCCGTTGGTCCCCAGGTCACACCCACATTCCAGCCCTGATTCTGATCAATTCCGCTGCTGTCGGGGTTGCAGACAGTATCTGGGTTCGCCGTCAGGTTACAGGTGGCGATGGCGGCTCGCTTAGCAGGATCTGAACCCAGCGATTTTCGTGTTCGGTTGGTTGGGTTGGCGATGAAGGTAAGGCCATTCCCTGTGTAATCAAAGGTGTCAGCAACGGTGGCGTAACCGTGATTCAAGGAAGCCATTCCACCACCATGGCAAGCGATACAGGCGGTTTGTCCTTGGCCTTGAAAGAAGTTGGGGTCGTACTCTGGGATGAAGCGCGGAACATCTTGTGCTAGGGCCGAAGTGGAAGCGACATCCATCAGCTTTAAACCGGTGGCAATTTCCCAAATTCCTTCGATCATTCGAAGATTGGTGCCAGCGGTCGCACCCCACATAGCGAAGGAAGTGTCACCTGGGCGATCGCTCAAGGTGACGTATCCGCCCACATGTTTAATTGGCAGCGTGATTGGGTTATTGTTTTGATCGAGAACTGTTTGGCCGGTCACTCTGACAAGGGCGGATCCCCAGTCCAACTGCTCGAGAACGGCCGTGTTCAAATCAGCGGCGTGTTGATTCGTCCCGTTGATATTCAAAAGGTAGGTCGCATTTTCTGACCAAAGGGTACTTAAGCTGGCGGGGGTTCCTGGTAGGCCGATGAAGTGGGCCAGAATAAAGGCCGTGGCATCGTTGTCGCTGCTGTTGGTGGCTTCAAGCGCCGGCGATTGCATCTGCAAGGCCAGTCGGCGACCCAAGTAACCAGCAAAGTAGCGGCTTCCGGCAGCGATGGCTGCGGCACCCTGTAGATCTCCGCTGGCCACCTTTTGGACCATCTGCTGGAACAAGGGATCGGAGGTCGGCATAAAGCCGCCGGTGATAGTGTTATTGATTCTTAGGGCTTTGGCCGTCGCATCGACGTTGAGGTTTTGTCCGTGGGCTTGAGCCAACAAGGACATCCCGAGCGCAAGGCAAAGCCATGCCTGCCACGATTTAAAAATCATGTTAGTATCCTAACTATTTGAATTTATTTAGTTATTTTTGGATCCAATCCTAGATCCCAGGGACGTTCGAGAGACTTACCGCAGGCGTCCTTCCATGCTTGACCTGTACTTAGGCTAACCGAGCTTGTCTCATTTTGCAACGCATCATTTTGAGATGAATTCGCGCAGGCATTTCCGATACTTAAATCCCCCTCGAACCTTCGCGCCATGGCTCGGCCCAATCCTGTTATTTGGGTAAGCTTTCGATATGGAAGATTCGTTTACCTCCCGTTTGTCCGTGAGTCGTCGCTTCCCAGTGACTGCTGAGATCCTCTTCAATGCTTTAACCAACGCTGAAGTGGCGCGAAACTTTATGTTTGCTACACCTGAAGGCGAAATGGTTCGGGCTGAAGTTGACGCTCGAAAGGGAGGCCAATTTGTCTTTACAGAAATGCGCGACGGCGAAGAGATTGAACATCTGGGAGAATACCTAAGGGTCGATCGTCCCAAATTACTGGAGTTCAATTTGAGTGTGCCAAAGTACTCAGAGCATGCCGATCGTGTTTCTGTAGAAATAATGAGCTTAGGTCCTTGGAGCGAAGTCGTCATTACCCATCAGAGCCCCCATGACATGGAAGAGCATCGAGAGATGATCGAGGACGGCTGGAAAAATATTCTGGAAGGCTTGGCCAAAACAATCGGTTAGGCGAGTAAAAGCTATCATTTAGATCGGGTCATTGCTCATCCCCCCAGGCACTGGACAAATGTGGTTCGGTTCAAGAACGGGGGGAATATGTTTCGATTAGTTCTAGCCGCGATGGCGACTTTGGTGACCTTAACGGCGCAGGCTGAAGAGGCTCAAACTTCTTGGATGGATGAGTTCGATCCATCCTCGCCCAATGCGGAAGAGATTCTTCAGCAAATGGATAGAATTTATGAATCTGAAACTGGACGGCCCGCTTGGGTCGACGGTTTACAAAATGAACTCTTTCAGCTGATGGGCGGTTGTTACCGGGAATCTTGCCCCGTATTTGCGCGCGTGAGTAAACGAAACCAGATGCTGTATCTCGCTATCGACGGAAAAGTGCAGTACGCCTGGCCGGTGTCGACCGGGGCGCGCGGTCACGGAACTCCAGATTTTGACAAACATCCAAATGGTCGAATCTATGATGCCTATTCGTCTTCCACTTATCCGGGTGGTAACTGGAAGGGTCTCGGCAACATGCCTTACGCCGTATTCATTTCTGGAGGCTTCGCCATACACGGAACACCGGAGAAGAATTGGCACTTACTCGGAAGACGAGCGTCCCATGGATGCATCCGAGTTCATCCGGATAACGCGAAGATCTTCAATCGACTCGTTCGACAGGTTGGAATTCAAGCGACTTGGATCACGGTCGAAGATTAATTACTGACATGGGAGAACAGAGTCGACGACCGTGCCATCGGTCAGCTGCAAGCTGACCTTGGCGTCGGACAGATCATCCACCTTAGTCAGTGACAAGAGTTGACCCAAACTTCCTAACGTGACCGGTGCGGATTCGAGCTTTCCATCTTGGGTGAGGGCCACCGTCACGCTGGACAAATTTCCACCATCCATAAATTGAACTGTGGCGTGTCGCTGGCCGTTGGTCGCACCGAAAACAATTTGAATTATTCCACCCGAATTCGCCGCGTTGACGCACTGATTGCGTGGGACCGGTGCGTCTATGCCCGTATTGGCCGGTGGAATGTTAGGACCGCTAGAATCATCTGGGAGTCGAGCTCCTTCATAGGGTTCCCCAGAGCCGCCCATGGACCGAAAGCCCGACGCAGGACCACAGTTCTGAAACACGGAGATCGTTGCAGAGATCAGAATCAGTAGTACTAAGGTCGACTTTAGTTCGAAGCGCATAAAAGGATTATAGGTAAACGCCGAAGAGACCACAAATGTCCAAAGACGTGAATCTCAATTTGATACGGGAAATCGACGAGATGATCAGCCACTTCCGTATCGCGGAAGCACGATCGATCCTCGCAAATTTGTGGATTGACGATGTGCCTCTTAATTTGCGACCACAATTCGCTCATCTTTGCCGGCGAACAGGTCAGTCGCGACTTGCTTTAAAGTTCATGCATCGGATTATCCACGAAGAGTCAGGTCCCTCGAAGCAGGATTTAATTGAATATGCCTCCTGTCTGCGAAGAGTAGGTTTGATTGAAGAGTCATTGCGCATTTTGGATCGTTGTGGTGAAGACCCTGCGGCCCTGCTGCAAAAGGCCTTTTGCTTTGTTCACATCTGGGAGTACCCCAACGCTGCGGGTATTTTACTTCGCCTAATCAGTCAAAATCCGGGAGAGCGAGAGGCCCGCGTGGCCCGGGTTAATCTGGTCGCCAGTCTGATTTTCTTAGGTGAACTCGATGCGGCCGAACAGTGGTTAGGCCCGTTGGAAGCGGAGTGTGAACATACCTCGCCATTATTGCATGTCAATTGCCGGGAATTTCGTGCGCAGATTGCTTTCTTACGGGGGGACTTAAAAGCGGCCGACCACCTACTCGAGGAAATGGAAAAGCGAACTGCGAATCAGGTTGGGTCCTCGCGCTTCTCAATTGAGAAGTGGCGTCACGTAGTGAACCTGAGCAAAGATTGTTCGGATACCAATCTAAAGGCTTTAAATGAGTATCGAAATCGCGCCCGCGCCGAAGGGCATTGGGAGTCCTTGCGGAGTCTGGACTGGGAGCTGGCTAAGGCCACGGGCGATAAAGAAATGGCAATTCAAGTTTATTTTGGAACCCCGTTTGCGGGATTGCGGCGTCAGATTTTATCCAGTGAGTTTGGTAGCATCATCCCTGATCACTTCGTCCGTGTGGACTCTCGGTGGAAGGGAGAAAAGCATCGCATTGTAAATGTAATGACCGGCGAGAACATGCCGTTTAAATTCGGCAGTCTCCAGTACCGAGCCATGATGTTACTATTGTCCGACCACTATCAGCCTTGGACTGTATACCGTAGCTTTGACGGCCTTTTTGGCGATGAGGCCTTTAATCCATTTTCTTCTCCTAAGCGTGTGTATCAGCTTCTGGAGCGCATTCGAATTGAAGTGAAAAAGCAAAGAATTCCACTGGAGCTCAGAACCTCTGGTCGAGGTTTTCGACTTCGCCCAATTCATGACGGGGTTGCCATAGTTTTGGACGAAATGCGCTTTGGCTCCGTCGAAGACATTATCTTGAAGGTGATCAATCGCCGCTTCCCCGACCGCGAGTTTACCCTAGGGGATGTGACCGCCGTTGTACCTTTAAGTGTGCATCAAAGCTCTCGAGCCCTAAGAAAGCTAGTGGGAAAATCTGCGATCGAGCGATTGGACGGCACGGGCAAAGCACACAAATATAAGTTAAAGGCCTCTTAGCGTTTCAACTTGAGACATTTTGATCTGCAATTTTGTGGATCCGTGATTCGCAGCGGGCGTTGCTATTCTCTAATCACCGGCACTAGCTGAGGAGGAGAATATGGGAAAAGTAATTAAAATTCTGAAGTGGACGTTGCTAGCAGGAACAACACTCACGCTGTTCACGAACTGCGTGAATGACGAAGGAAAGGTTCAGGAGCAGGCCTACCAAGGCATCGAAACTGACGGGTTGGACTATCAGGCCTCGGGCGGATTTAGCCCGATTGGAGTGGGAGGCCTTATGCCCTTTACTTCGATCAAGTTGATTCAGTCCAAAGATGGTCGGGTATCCGGACTGTTCGAGAATGAGCGATGCACCTCAAAGGGAGTGGTATCATCCATCGACTACCTTGAAGTGGTCTCAATGATCGACAAATCGCCGGTCATAGTGGGTGCGCAAAGTTTTATTCAAGATGCCGGCACTTCCACGGTGCAATTAACTAAGAAGAGTGTGGCCTCACCTCTTTACTTTTTGGCTGAGAGCCCCCAAAGTTACAAGCGAGAAGTCCTCGTCGACGGCGCCGCAATCGAAAGCCGCATCCGCGCCATCGGGGCGCGAATCCAAAGCGAAAACGGTTGCCTTGAGCCAGCCCTGACCAAGGTCTCGGCCCTGACGTACACCCGTTACGAACTGCCGACATTCGATGTGGTCGATTATCCCTTCATGGATCCGTACCTTATCCAGCGAGAGGCGATCTCGGTTGACCTAAACCTGAGGGTCGATTCGACCGGGCAGGTTCTCTTGAATGGGAAAATCTACGCGCAACAGTACGAACAAAAGAGCGTCACGAGCGTACCTTACGCTGTCTCGCCAGAATGTATCACTACCTTCAACAATCAAATCGTGGAAGATCCCAGTATTTTAGCCGCCGCCGCGAAGATTACTCTCAGCAAGAATATGGTGCTTTGTTTGGCTGCCCAACGTTTTGATCCCTACTGGCGCTATCAGGATCCCTATATGAAAATCGCCAAAGCGGATGGCTCGACTATCAGCGGGGGGATGGGTTGCTTTCATAACGAACAATTGGAAAATCATCAGGAGTTTCTGCAGCGTATGGACAAGTGGCTTCAGGTTAACTCCCGCTGCGGCAGCAACCCACTCTTGGTCCGCCCGCGAGCGACGGACGTTGTTCAATAACAGACTCATGTTAAACTGGTCCGATGAAAACAAAGACTGCGGTAATTTTGGCGGGTGGCAAGGGCACCCGCCTTTGGCCGTTAACGAAGGATCGACCGAAGCCAATGGTTTTGGTGGCGGACAAGCCGTTTTTGTACTGGCAACTTCGCTATCTCCAAGAACAGGGCGTAGAAGAAGTTCTTCTTCTGATTTCTCATCTGGGTCATGTCATTCAAGAGTATTTTCAATCACAACCTATCCGAGGGCTTAAAATCAAATTTGCCGAAGAGCCTACGCCTGCCGGAACGGGTGGCGCTTTGAAAATGGCTTCGGCGCAATTGCCTGAGGTCTTTTGGCTCCTGAACGGAGATTCTTTTCTCTACATTCATTTGGGTGATTTTGAGTCGGCTTGTTCCCTTCCGTCCGCCGCAATGGCTGTGGCCGATCCAGCCTTAATCGGAGTTCCGGCCAACGTACGAACTTCCTCTGGGCTTGTAACAGAATATCGAAAGACGGCGAGCGAAGAGGACGGTCTCGACATGGTGGATGCTGGGGTCTATAGATTAAAGCGAGATGGGATTCATTTTCCCGATCAAGAGACCTTTGACCTGGGCGAAATTTGGCCGCCGCTCATTTTGAAGAAACAGCTCGCCTCATTCCCCGTTCACAATCGGTACTTTGATATAGGTACAGTCGAGCGATTGCGAGTTTTCGAACGCCACCTAAAAGACTACTTCGATCCCAAGGTCTAGCGAGCATCTTCAGAAAAGCAAAAAGTATGACTCTGTTCTCTTAGTTTTGCATAATATGGAGAGCGCTATGGAGGGCGAACCCGTATGAAAGTTTTGATTACCGGTGGAGCTGGTTACATTGGATCGATGCTGACTCCCATGCTTTTGAAGGACGGTCACACGGTCACTGTCCTCGACAACATGATGTATCACCAGACCCCCCTACTTGATAGTTGTTGGAATCAAAATTTAAATATCATTCGAGGCGATGTTCGTGATCCCGAGCTTCTAAAAAAACTAGTCAGTCAAAATGATGTTTTGATCCCGTTGGCCTGTTTGACAGGGGCGCCGGCCTGCGCGAAAGACCCCCAGGCAGCGGTCGCGATCGGGCGAGACGCAGTTGTCGATATGTGCAAATTAAAATCAAAGTCCCAGGCGCTGATTTATCCTTGCACTAATAGCGGGTACGGAATCGGTCAAGAGGGACTTGAGTGTGATGAAGACAGTCCGCTTCAGCCTGTGTCCCTGTACGGTCGCCTCAAAGTAGAGGCTGAGAAAGCGCTATTGGATTCGGGCGAAGCAGTGACGTTTCGGTTTGCCACGGTTTTTGGTGCGAGCCCCCGAATGCGTCTAGATCTTCTGGTCAACGACTTTACTTATCGCGCGGTCAATGATCGCTTCGTGGTTTTGTTTGAACCTCATTTCAAACGAAATTACTTGCACGTTATGGACGCAGCGAATGCGTTTCGGCATGCCATGCAGAACTATGAATCCATGAAGGGGAGGCCCTATAACGTCGGCCTAAGTGATGCCAACCTTAGCAAGATGGAACTTTGTGAAACCATTCAAAAACACGTGCCGGAATTCCAGATTCTAGTTTCCGAGGTGGGTCAGGATCCCGACAAGCGAAACTATGTAATCTCCAACAAGCGAATTGAAGCCACGGGCTTTAAAACCAAGCATTCATTGAGCCACGGGATTCAAGAGCTTCTTAAGTGTTATCAGATTATCAAGCGTACAGAGCACTCGAACATCTAGGGTGAAAGATATGACAGGTTATCGAGGCAAGCGCGTGTTAGTGACCGGCGGAGCCGGCTTTATCGGATCCCATCTGGTGCCGAAACTGCTCGAAGTGGGTGCTCGCGTGCGCGTAGCGGACAATTTAAGCCGCGGCCTGCGGTCGAATCTAGCCCCCGTCTCATCACAAATTGAGTTTCAAGAGACCGACCTTACCATCGAGCGAGCCTGTAAAGAGGCTTGCGAAAACCAGGAGATTATATTTCATCTAGCCTCCAAAGTGGGTGGCATTGGTTACTACATGAACAAACCCGCTGAGGTCTTCGAAAACAATATCACGATGGACACGCTTTTGTTTCGGGCGGCTCAAAGAGCCAAGACGGGCAAATTCATCTTTGCCAGTAGCGCCCACGTTTATCCCAAACGTTTGCAGTCCAGCGAGGATTCGGCGGCACGTAGGGAATCGGATGCCGAACCGGCGGAGCCCGCCTTCTCGTATGGATGGGGCAAGTTGGGTACTGAAAAGATGATTCAATTTAGACAAGTCGAAGGCACCAACAAGCGAACTGCGGTCCTTATAATTGTCGGGGCCTTTGGTGAACTACAGGATATCTCTCTAGAAACGGGCTCGGTGATTCCCGTTTTATGTCGAAGGGCCATCGAATACCCGGGCCGCAAACCTTTTACTCATCTGGGTCAAGGGCTCGAGACCCGGTCGTACTGTTATGTAGGGGACGTGGTCTCTGGCTTGATGGCGGC
>JBFWON010000049.1:0-29076 GCA_050250515.1 Bdellovibrionales bacterium
AAATTGAAGATGCCCGATTTGAACTGCACCGAGGTGGAAAGTGCGGTCCGCCAGGTCATCGGCACCAGCAAGAGCATGGGCCTGGAAATCAAGTAGGAGATGAGCGATGAAAACAGGTAAGCGCTTTACAGCTGCAAAAGAAAAAGTGGATCGTTCTATCCGTTATAAATTGGCCGATGGCATTAAACTGGTGGTGGATACAGCCACAGCCAAGTTTGACGAAGCCATCGATGTCGCCGTCGTTTTGGGCGTGGACCCCAAACAATCAGATCAACAAGTTCGTGGAGCGGTTAGTTTGCCTCACGGTCTTGGTAAAGCCGTTCGGGTTGTGGTTTTTGCGAAAGGCCCGAAAGAAGAAGAAGCCAAAGCGGCCGGTGCCGACATGGTCGGTGCGGACGACTTAGTGGCTAAGATTCAAGGCGGCTGGTTGGATTTTGATAAGGCAATTGCGACACCAGACATGATGGCGACGGTCAGTAAGGTCGCCAAAATTCTGGGCCCTCGTGGACTTATGCCGAACCCGAAGGTTGGAACTGTAACTATGAACGTGGGTCAAGCCGTCGGCGCCGAGAAGAAAGGTAAGCTCGATTTTCGAGTCGACAAAGCCGCCATTGTTCACGCCGTTATCGGGCGTAAGAGTATGGGTGCTGACAAGTTGAGAGACAACTTTGGTGCTTTCATGTCGGCGATTTTGAAGGCAAAACCACAGACCAGCAAAGGGAACTATCTGCGCGGAGTGACCATCTCCTCGACGATGGGTCCTGGTGTTCGTATGGATTTGACTGATTTGGAGAGCCAACTCTCTTCATAAATGGAATGGGGTGTTCGGTTGGCGGACACCTTAAACGTATCGCGATCAGAGACAGCTGGTGTTGCCGAACAGGCATGTAAAACCCGCCGAGATCCAGTCGCGGTCCAAACAAAGAAAGAAGGAGGTATCTCTTGCCCCAAATGACTCGCGAGACGAAAGAGCAAGAAATCGCCTACATTTCGGAACGGTTTGGCCGAGCCAAAGCGACTTTCCTCGTCGATTTCAAAGGAATGGACGTGGAGAGCGTTACTAAGCTTCGTAAGTCACTTAAGCCGATTCAGTCTGAAATGAAGGTGGTTCGGAACACTCTCGCCATTCGGGCATTGAACGACCATCCGACAGTTAAACCGGCGCTTGAAAACAAGCTGGTAGGAACCAATGCATTGGTCTTCGCTTTTGAAGATCCAAGTGCAGTGGCTAAAGCTCTCGACACTTTTGCTAAAGATGTCGAGGCCCTGCAGCTCAAGTCCGGGGTTATGGAAGGCACAGCATTGGATGCTGCCGGCATTAAAGCTCTTGCGAGCTTGCCAGGCAAAGACCAATTGCGTGCCATGTTGCTGGGAACTCTCAGCGCGCCCATGACCAAGTTCCTTGGAACTTTGCAAGCTGTCCCGGGTGGATTTGTTCGAGCGTTGAATGCGTATGCTGAAACTAAAAAAGAATAACGAATTTTAAGATTTTTTGGAGGAAACATGTCTTTAGATAAAAACCAAGTGATTGATTATTTGTCCAATATGCCTGTGATGGAACTCGCCGGCATGATTAAGGAACTCGAAGAGAAGTGGGGCGTTTCGGCTGCGGCTCCTGTTGCAGTTGCTGCTGTTGGCGCTGGCGCCGGTGCCGCTCCTGCTGAAGAGAAGACCACATTTGACGTCGTGTTGACTGATGGTGGAGCTAACAAAATTAACGTCATTAAGGAAGTTCGCGCATTGACTGGTCTTGGCCTGAAAGAAGCCAAAGATCTCGTCGAAGGTGCTCCTAAGACTGTTAAAGAAGGCGTTAGCAAAGACGAAGCGGCCAAGATTAAGGACGTTCTCGTTAAAGCCGGCGCTAAAGTCGACGTTAAGTAACTTAGCGGTTCTTTATTCGTTTACATATGATGGAGACCCTTTGGTCTCCATCAGTTGAGCAGATTTTCAGAGGTGTGGATACCGCACCTATTTTAGGCCTAAGGTGCCAAAGAGTGAACGAGGAGTGAGGATGAAGACGAGCCCGGTGACTGCTTCCAATCTGCGCTTACGCAGAAGCTTTGCCAAAACTAAACATCTGATCGATATCCCCAATTTGATCGAATTGCAGAAGAAGTCTTATGAGGCTTTTTTGCAGAGGGATGTGGATGCCGACCGACGTAGCGATGCGGGTCTGCAAGGTGTGTTCAAATCGGTTTTTCCGATTTCGGACTTTAACAATACTGCGAGCCTGGAGTTCGTGAGCTATACGCTTGAGCCGGCTAAGTACGACGTAGACGAGTGCCGCCAGCGCGGGATGACATTCGCGGCCCCCATCAAGGTGACCTTGCGTTTGATCGTCTTTGACGTCGATGAGGAAACCGAGTCGCGAAGTATTCGCGACGTAAAAGAACAAGAAGTCTATTTAGGTGAAATCCCGCTGATGACTTCCAACGGTTCTTTTATCATCAATGGAACTGAGCGTGTGGTGGTGAGTCAGCTGCATCGCTCTCCCGGTGTTTTCTTCGACCACGACGGTGGAAAGAACAATGCCAGTGGTAAGTTGATTTACTCGGCGAGGGTAATTCCTTACCGTGGTTCTTGGCTTGATTTTGAATTTGACCAAAAAGATTTGATTTATGTTCGAATCGATCGTCGCCGCAAATTCCCGGTGACGATCCTGCTGAAAGCGCTCGGTTATTCAACTGAGCAATTGCTTGAGCAGTTTTACCATATCGACAAAGTCCTAATTCAAAAGGACGGACGCGTAACTCGTTCGATCGACATCGAGCGCATGGCGGGTCAGCGTGCCATGTCTGACATTATTGATCCCAAGTCCGGCGAAGCCATTGTAAAGGCTGGCCGCCGAATCACGCGCGCTGCGGTTAAGCGCGTGAAGCAACTGGATCTTAAAGAGATCGAAATTTCTCGAGACGATCTAGAAGGAAAAGTCATCGCCCGACCAGTTATCGACGAGACCACCGGTGAAATCATCGCCGATGTGAACTCGGAGCTCACAGTTGGCGTTTTGGATAAGGCTCGTGAGGCCGGCATCGAAGATATCTCGGTGATCTTCTTCGATGGTTTGGCGGTCGGACCTTTCCTCCGCAACACCTTGCTCGTGGACAAAGTGACGACCAAAGATGAGTCGTTGATCGAAATCTATAAGCGTCTCCGCCCAGGGGAGCCGCCGACAATCGAAGCGGCGACTGGATTCTTCCAGCGCTTGTTCTTTGATCCTGAGACTTATGATCTGTCCGAAGTCGGACGCCTCAAGATCAATCACCGCTTCAATATTCCTTTTGAAGAGACCCCGGTCGAACACCGCACTCTGACAGAACGGGATATTCTAAGCGTAGTTAAAACCCTGATCGATCTGAAGAATGGTCAAGGCCAAATTGATGACATCGATCATTTGGGCAACCGACGTGTTCGCTCAGTGGGTGAGCTGCTTGAGAACCAATACCGAATCGGCTTGGTTCGAATGGAGCGCGCGATTCGAGAGCGCATGAGCTTACAAGATGTCGAAACCATGATGCCGCATGACCTGGTGAACGCAAAGCCAGTGAACGCTGTCGTAAAAGAATTCTTTGGTTCAAGCCAGCTGTCGCAGTTTATGGATCAGACGAATCCGTTGTCTGAAATTACCCATAAGCGTCGCCTTTCGGCCCTTGGGCCTGGTGGATTGACCCGCGATCGCGCTGGATTTGAAGTTCGTGACGTACATCCGACCCACTATGGTCGAATCTGTCCGATTGAGACTCCCGAGGGACCCAACATTGGTTTGATCGCGAGTCTCGCGACCTTTGCGCGAATCAATCAATACGGTTTTATCGAGACGCCCTATCGCAAAGTGGATGAGGGTAAAGTTCGTGATGACATCATGTACCTCTCAGCCCTTGAGGAGAGCGGTCACTACATCGCGCAAGCCGGTAAAGACGTAGAAAATAATAAGCTCAATCAAGACAACGTTACGTCTCGATTCAACGGTGAATACGAGATCGTAGAAAAAGACAAAGTCTCGATGATGGACGTTTCGCCATCACAGTTGGTGTCCATTGCGGCCAGCTTAATTCCATTCCTAGAGCATGACGATGCCAACCGAGCCTTGATGGGTTCGAACATGCAACGTCAGGCGGTGCCCCTGTTGAAATCGCGGGCACCTTTGATTGGAACGGGCGTTGAGCGTCTGGTGGCTCGAGATTCGGGAACGTCGGTTGTCTGTCAAAATGAAGGGGTTGTGGAAGAAGTCGATGCCTCTCGTATCGTGGTTCGCCGATTTGCAAAAGGTGGTGAGCTGGGTGCGAACGTAGACATTTACAACCTGATCAAATATCAACGAACCAATCAAAACACCTGCTTCAATCAAAAGCCCATCGTTAACGTGGGCGACCGAGTGAAGAAAGGGGATATCGTCGCAGACGGTCCTTCGACTGAGTTGGGTGAGTTGGCCCTTGGTCAAAACATCCTCGTCGCGTTCACTCCGTGGATGGGATACAACTTCGAAGATTCGATTTTGATCTCCGAGCGACTCCTTCGAGAGGATGTCTACACATCGGTTCACATTGAAGAGTTCGAGTGCGTGGCGCGAGACACTAAGCTTGGAAAAGAAGAAATTTCTCGCGATATCGCGAACGTCGGCGAAGAGGCTCTGAAAGACCTCGATAACTCCGGTATTATTCGCATCGGTGCCGAGGTCAAGCCTGGCGACATCTTAGTTGGTAAGGTCACACCTAAGGGTGAAACTCAGCTTTCGCCTGAAGAAAAACTTCTCCGCGCGATCTTTGGTGAGAAAGCCGGCGATGTGCGTGATACCTCATTGCGAGTCCCATCTGGCGTGTACGGCACTGTGATCGATGCGCAGGTTTATTCCCGTGAGTCTTCGGATCGCGATGAACGCTTGCAAATCATCGTCGAGGCCAAGCGCAAGAAATTAGAAAAAGATTACGGCGTTGAGCAAAACGTTATTAAAAATAACGCCCTCGACAAGCTGAAGGATCTCTTGATCGGAAAGATCACGACAGGCGTCCTCTTGAGTGAGGATGGTTCTGAGAAGCTCTTATCCAAAGGTCAATCGATCACTTCAGAAGACCTTGAGACCATCCCTTTCGAACTTTTGAGCTACGTTCCGCTGGATTCTGAGCTTGAATTCCAGGTTCAGAGGATCGTTGATGGCGCTCGCAATCAGTTAGACGCGGTGAAGATGGTCTTTAATGAGAAGATCGATCGTCTGACTAAAGGTGATGAGCTGCCTCCTGGCGTGATCAAAATGGTGAAGGTGTATATCGCCATTAAACGAAAGCTTCAGGTTGGCGATAAATTTGCCGGTCGCCACGGTAACAAAGGTGTGATTTCAAAGGTCCTGCCTGTGGAAGACATGCCGTACCTGGCCGATGGTTCACCTGTGGACATGGTCCTGAATCCGCTGGGCGTACCTTCCCGTATGAATATTGGTCAGATTTTGGAAGTCCACTTAGGTTGGGCTGCCCACGGTCTAGGTCAGCAGCTGGAAAAATACGTCGATGACTTCAAGGCGGAGGAGGCTAGAAAGTCTATTCAAGCCATCTTTGAAGAGGATGAAGACATTGCCAAACAGGTTGCCAACGCCGATGACGATTCGATCAAGAAGATGATTCACCGAATGAAAAATGGTGTGCACTTGGCCACGCCAGTTTTCGACGGCGCCAAAGAGAAAGACGTGAAAGATCTGCTGAAGCGAGCCAAGCGCCCGCTCTCGGGCCAGACGGTCTTGTTTGATGGCCGAACCGGTGAGCCCTTCCAGACCCCCGTAACGGTCGGAATTATGTACATGCTGAAGCTTCACCACTTGGTGGAAGAGAAGATTCACGCACGGTCCATCGGCCCTTACTCACTTGTTTCGCAGCAGCCGCTGGGTGGTAAAGCTCAGTTTGGTGGTCAGCGACTTGGAGAGATGGAGGTCTGGGCGATCGAAGCATACGGTGCCGCCTACTCGTTACAGGAGTTCCTCACGGTCAAGTCTGACGACGTGGCCGGTCGAACACGAATGTACGAGAGCATCGTGAAAGGTGAAAATGTGTTGGAGCCGGGATTGCCAGAGTCCTTCAACGTGTTGGTGAAAGAGCTGCAGAGCTTGGCCCTCAACGTGGAATTGATGGAGTCCGATATTTTGACCGAGCCAGCTCACATTCCGGTGGAAGAACAAACCCCTTCCACTCCGACGATTTGAGCGAGGTGAACTTTGAAAGATCTACTTAACTATTTTGATAAACCGAAAGATCCGCTTTCATTTGACGCTGTTCGAATTTCGCTGGCATCGCCGGAGATGATTCGAGAGTGGTCATTTGGTGAGGTCAAGAAGCCAGAAACCATCAACTACCGAACATTCAAGCCGGAGCGTGATGGCCTTTTCTGCGCTAAGATTTTCGGTCCGATTAAGGATTACGAGTGCTTGTGCGGTAAGTACAAGCGAATGAAGTATCGCGGAGTGATCTGCGAAAAGTGCGGTGTCGAAGTCACCCAAACCAAAGTGCGCCGCGAACGCTTGGGTCATATTGAATTGGCCACGCCTGTCGCGCACATTTGGTTCCTCCGCTCTTTGCCGAGCCGGATCGGAAACTTGTTGGATATGTCTTTGAAAGACGTCGAGCGAGTCCTCTACTGCGAGGCTTACATTGTTACGGATCCGATGGACACCACCTTGCAAGAGGGGCAGATCCTAACTGAAGAAGCCTACCAAAATGCCCAGCAGGAATTTGGCCCGAATTTTAAAGCGGCCATGGGTGGTGAGGCGATTCGTGAAATTTTGCGCAAAGTGGATCCCGAGTTCCTTTCGCGCAAATTGCGCTTGGATCTAAAAGAGACCAAGTCAGATGCACAAATTAAGAAGCTGACAAAACGTTTGAAGGTCGTCGAGGCCTTTAAGAACTCTGTCAACAAGTCCGATTGGATGATGTTGGAAGTGGTTCCCGTGATTCCACCGGATCTACGTCCACTTGTTCCTTTGGATGGCGGCCGCTTTGCGACCTCGGATCTGAACGATCTTTACCGTCGTGTGATCAATCGTAACAATCGATTGAAGCGTCTGCAGGAACTCAATGCTCCTGACATCATTATTCGAAACGAAAAGCGAATGCTCCAGGAAGCTGTGGATGCGCTACTGGATAACGGTCGTCGCGGTAAGACCTTTACCGGCCCGAACAAGCGCCCACTTCGATCCTTGAGCGATATGCTCAAAGGAAAGCAAGGCCGGTTCCGTCAGAATCTTCTCGGAAAACGGGTGGATTACTCGGGTCGTTCCGTGATCGTCGTCGGACCGAATTTGAAGTTGCATCAGTGTGGTCTTCCAAAAAAGATGGCGCTCGAACTCTTCAAACCTTTTGTCTACAACAAGCTGGAAGAAAAAGGTTTTGCGACAACTATTAAGCAGGCCAAGAAGTTGGTCGAAAGTGAAACAGTTGAAGTTTGGGATATTCTGTCAGACGTAGTGAAAGAGCACCCGGTTCTTTTGAACCGTGCACCGACGCTCCATCGATTGGGTATTCAGGCATTCGAACCTGTGCTGCATGAGGGAAAGGCGATCCAGCTGCATCCTCTTGTTTGTACGGCGTTCAACGCAGACTTTGACGGTGACCAAATGGCGGTTCACGTGCCTCTTTCTATTGAGGCACAAGTCGAAGCTCGAGTTCTTATGATGTCCACCAATAACATTTTGAGTCCAGCCAACGGGAAACCCGTTATCAATCCGACTCAAGATATCGTATTGGGGATCTACTGGATGACAAGACTTCGTCCTGGTGCCAAAGGTACCAATCGCGTTTTCGGTGGCATTCAAGAAGTTCTCTATGCCTATGAAAACGGACATGTCGATATTCAGGCGGCGATTCGATGTCGAATCAAAGGCAAGACCGAATCTACAAGTGTCGGTCGTGCCATCTTAAGCGACATCGTACCGGATGAAGTTCCATTCGAAACCGTGAACAAAGTCATGAACAAGAAGGGGATGGCCGATCTGATCGATCGTACCTTCCGCTTGGCCGGAGCTAAGGCCACGGTCATCTTAGCTGATAAATTGATGGAACTTGGCTTCAAGTACTCCACGCAAGCTGGTATTTCGATCTGTCTTGATGACCTGGTCATTCCTGCGCAGAAAACCAAATTGTTGGATGATGCTGAAAGACAGGTACAAGAGATCCGAACTCAGTACGACGAAGGATTGATCACCGATGGTGAGCGATACAATAAGGTCGTCGATATTTGGGCTCAATGCGCGGATAAGGTCGCCAAGGAAATGATGTCGCAGCTTGAGAAGCAGAGCTTCCAAGTGGATGGCAAGCAGGTGGAAAGCGCCAGCTTCAACCCGATTTTCATTATGGCAGACTCTGGAGCTCGAGGTTCAGCGGCTCAGATTCGTCAGCTCGCCGGTATGCGAGGTCTTATGGCCAAGCCATCGGGTGAGATCATCGAAACTCCAATTATCGCCAACTTCCGTGAGGGCCTGTCTGTGTTGGAATACTTCATTTCTACACACGGTGCTCGTAAAGGTTTGGCGGACACCGCACTTAAGACCGCGAATTCGGGATATTTGACTCGTCGTCTGGTGGATGTGGCCCAAGACATCGTAATCACAGAAATGGATTGCGGTACGACAGTTGGAATGGAAATTCGTCCTCTGCTCGAGGGTGGAGAGATCATTCAGCCTTTGGGCGACCGTGTTCTTGGTCGAACCGCTCTGGAAGATGTGGTCGATCCGTACACCAATGAAATCATCTGCAAAGCGAACGATGAGATCAATGAGCGTGTCGTGAAGAAAATTGACGAGGTCGGAATCGAGAAGGTGATGATCCGCTCGACTCTGACTTGTAAGACTCGTCGAGGAGTTTGCGTGAAGTGCTACGGCCGCGATTTGGCTCGTGGTATTACAGTGAACCTTGGAGAAGCGGTGGGAATTATTGCCGCCCAATCGATCGGTGAGCCTGGAACTCAGCTCACAATGAGAACGTTCCACTTAGGTGGTATGGCATCTCGCGCGGTTGAACAATCGGTGCACACGGCTCGTTATGATGGAACGATCAAGTTTTCGGGCGTACAGATGGTGCCCAATCGTCAAGGTCATCTCACGGTCATGAATCGAAACGGCGACTTGATGATATTTGATTCTTCTGGTCGTGAGCGTGATCGTATGAAGCTTGTTTATGGCTCGATTTTGCGCTTCAAAGAGGGCGACGAAGTCAAAAAAGGCGACGTGATGGCCGAGTGGGATCCCTACTCGAATCCAATCGTGGCCGATGTGAGCGGTGTGATTGCCTTCCAAGATATCGAAGAAGGTGCTTCGATGACCGAACAAGTGGATGCTGTTACAGGTTTTGCCACTAAGGTGATTATCGAAACGAAATCGACCGAGAGTAAGCCAACGATCTTGATCACCGACGGCGCGGGCAATACAAAAGATTTGCCCAACCGTAATGTTCCCTGTCGGTATGTTCTGCCTGTTGGCGCTCAGCTGCTGGTGAATGATACTCAAGAGGTTCATGCCGGTGATGTGATTGCGAAGATCCATCGTGAAACCACCAAAACTCGCGATATTACGGGCGGTCTTCCTCGCGTGGCCGAGCTCTTTGAAGCTCGGAAGCCGAAAGAAGCTTCGATCATCTCGGAAATCGATGGTTACGTCACATTCGGTAAAGACGTTAAAGGTAAGCAGCGAGTGATCGTCACCCCAGAGGTAGGCGAACAGCGTGAATACCTGATTCCTAAAGGGAAGCACGTGGCCGTTCGCGAAGGCGAATTTGTTCGCGCTGGTGAAGCCTTGATGGATGGTCCAAGCAATCCGCATGACATTTTGCGGGTGTTGGGCGATCGCGCACTCTCGGCTTACCTAGTGAACGAGATTCAAGAGGTCTATCGTCTGCAGGGTGTGGGCATCAACGACAAGCACATCGAAGTTATCGTTCGTAATATGCTTCGTAAGATTGAGGTTCAAGATCCGGGAGACACACGCTTCTTGGCCGGTGAGCAAGTGGAGAAGATGGAATTCTTCGATGAAAACGAGAAGATTGCCAAAGAGGGCGGACGTCCCGCCACTTTCGAACCTTTGCTCCTTGGAATCACGAAAGTGTCTCTAAGTACGGACAGTTGGATTTCGGCAGCGTCCTTCCAAGAAACCACCAAGGTTTTGACGGAAGCCGCAGTCAATTCGAAGACCGATTCGCTTAGAGGCTTAAAAGAGAACATTATTATGGGTCGACTGGTACCGGCGGGAACGGGCTTAAATGCCTATAAACGCTGGAAACTGGTGGTGGAAGAGGAAGCGGAAGCCGCTCCCGCCTTCCTGCCGGGGCAGACGACCGCTGGATATCCACTAAATTAGGTTGACTGAGACGGTCAAAAGTCGCTACTTTTGGCCGCCAAACTTGGAAAGGACTTATGCCAACGATTAATCAGCTGATTCGCCGATCTCGGCGGGTGGCCAAAGTAAAAACGAAGTCACCAGCCCTTACTTCTTGTCCTCAAAGACGCGGTGTTTGTACTCGCGTTTATACAACGACCCCTAAGAAGCCGAATTCAGCTCTTCGAAAGGTCGCTAAGGTTCGTTTGAGTAATGGTTTTGAAGTGATCTCTTACATTCCAGGTATTGGTCATAATTTACAGGAACATAGTGTGGTTTTGATCCGCGGTGGTCGTGTTAAGGATCTACCGGGTGTTCGTTATCATATCGTTCGCGGCGTTTTGGATACTCAGGGAGTGGCCAATCGCTTTAGTTCACGTTCTAAATACGGCGCTAAGAAGCCGAAAAAATAAGGAATTAGCTGAGTATGTCTCGTCGTAAGGCCGCAGAAAAAAGAGAGATTCTACCCGATCCCGTTTATAACGATGTCGTCGTTGCCAAGTTCGTAAACAAGATGATGTGGCAGGGTAAAAAATCGATTTCGCAAAGCACACTTTACACCGCTTTAGATGAACTTCGGGGCAAAGTTTCGGGCGAGGAGCCCTTGACGGTTTTCAAGAAAGCTCTTGAGAATTGTAAGCCCAACTTGGAAGTCCGTTCTCGCCGTGTTGGTGGCGCCACTTATCAAGTTCCCGTGGATGTTCGCCCTTCTCGTCGTTTGGCTTTGGCCATGACTTGGCTGATTTCTTACTCGCGCGAGCGTGGTGAGAAGACCATGTCGGCGCGCTTAGCCGGTGAGTTGGCTGACGCTTACGCCAATCGCGGCAACGCTATTAAGAAAAAAGAAGACGTTCACCGTATGGCGGAAGCCAACAAGGCCTTCTCACACTACAATTGGTAGTGAGGTCCTTTGAGTGTCGCTGATCCCGTTAAGCTAGAAGAGCTTCGTTTTACTCGCAATATTGGGATCATGGCCCACATTGACGCGGGTAAAACGACTACCACTGAGAGAATTCTCTTTTACACCGGAAAATCTCATCGCATGGGTGAAGTTCATGACGGGAACACCGTTATGGACTGGATGGAGCAAGAGCAAGAGCGCGGCATCACAATCACCGCTGCTGCGACCACCTGCTTTTGGCGCGATCACCGAATCAATATTATCGATACTCCTGGACATGTCGACTTCACTATCGAAGTCGAACGGTCTCTTCGAGTTCTAGATGGGGCCGTGGCCGTCTTTGACGGGGTCAATGGAGTCGAACCTCAATCTGAGACTGTTTGGCGTCAGGCCAACAAGTACAAAGTTCCAAGAATTTGCTTCATCAACAAAATGGACCGAATTGGGGCCGATTTCTTTATGAGTTCGGGATCGATTCGAGAAAAGTTGGGGGGAGTTCCGGTCCCGGTACAGCTACCGATTGGATCTGAGGACGCTTTCCAAGGCGTGGTCGATCTAGTCGAGAACAAAGCCTTGATTTGGAAAGATGAGCAGGGCGAAAAGCCCATTGAGACTGAGATTCCGGCTGAAATGGCAGATCAAGTGGCCGAGTACCGCGAAAAGATGATCGAGGCCGCCTGTGAACAAGATGATGCCTTAATGGAGAAGTACCTGGGTGGAACTCCACTGACGAAGGAGGAAATTCAGCTGGGCCTTCGTAAGGGTACGCTAGCGATGGCTTTTACACCGGTTTTCTGTGGAAGCGCCTTTAAGAAGAAAGGTGTGCAGCCCCTCCTCGATGCGGTGGTCGCCTATCTTCCGAGTCCTCTGGACGTGCCACCTGTGGAGGGAAAGGACCCAGGCAAAGAAGATAAGTCGATTTTAGTGAAGACCGATTTTAAAGAGCCCACTGTAGCACTGGCATTTAAGATCGCATCGGACAGCTTTGCGGGATCGCTCACCTTTATCCGCGTCTATGCGGGGGTTGTAAAAGCTGGTGAGACTCTACTCAACCCTCGAATCAACAAGCGTGAGCGCATCCAACGGTTGGTCCGCATGCACGCTAATTCTCGCCAGGAAATTACGGAGCTAAAGGCAGGGGATATTGGGGCCGCGATTGGACTAAAGCTGATCGCGACGGGCGATACACTCTGTGATCAAAAACGTCCTGTGGTCTTAGAGTCGATCACCTTCCCTGAGCCGGTCATTTCTGTGGCCATTGAAGCCAAGTCTTCCGCCGACCAGGACAAAATGACGAACGGACTGGTCCGTTTGCAGCAGGAGGATCCTTCTTGTCGAGTTCGAATAGACGCGGAGACTGGTCAAACTCTTCTCTCTGGCATGGGAGAACTTCATCTTGAAATTTTGGTGGACCGGCTTCTTCGGGAGCACAAGGCGAAAGCAAATGTAGGTAAACCTCAGGTTTCGTACCGCGAGGCCATTGTGGGCGAGGCGCAGGGACAAGGCCTCTTCGAGCGAGAGATCGCCGGGGAGAAAAACTTCGCACAAGTGACCTTGAAGGTCGAACCTCAAGGGCTCGGTGCCGGTCTAACCTTTGAGAATAAGGCGGTTGGGATTGACCCCGATTTCTTAAAGGCCGTTAAGTCGGGAGCATTAGAGGCGGCCGATGTCGGTGTTTTAGCCGGATATTCCTTAATTGGAGTCAAAATCACGCTTCTTGCCATTCAGACCCGCGATAAAGAATCTACAGAGATGGCCTTTAAAATCGCAGCCAGTCAGGCTTTGCGGGAGGCGTTAAGCCGCGTGAAGTCGCAGCTTTTGGAGCCCATTTTCCGCTTGGAAATTTTTACACCTGAAGACTTCTTGGGAACGATTATCGGAGATCTGAACGCTCGTCGAGGCCGCGTGCACTCGATGCAGCCCAAGCCTGGCGGCCAAATCGTTCTGGCTGAAGCTCCGCTGGCTTCCCTGTTCGGCTATGCAACCGACATTCGCTCGCTCAGCCAAGGTCGTGCGACCTTCAGCATGGAATTCCAGGAGTACGCTCCGGTCCCACCAAAGGTGGAGGCCGAAATCTTAAGTCATTTGGGCCGCTAACCGCTCTTGACTTTCTTGTCAAGTCTCTAGCATATTAGCCGACTTACGACTTCGTTCTTCGGCCTAAATGTTTCCAAGTCGATAAATGTATTCGCATTTTTATCGAGACTGGACGCTGACGGTCGGTTAGAAGAGGGTCTCCTTTTGTCCGAAGTCGTAAGGGAAGAACAAATTACGAGAAGGTCAGTATGCAGAGTCAGAAAATTCGAATTCGTTTGAGAGCGTTCGATCATAAATTGCTAGATCAATCGACAAAGGAAATTGTCGACACCGCTCGCCGGACTGGCGCTCGCGTGGCGGGACCCATTCCGCTCCCGACTCGAATTAACAGATACACAGTTTTACGTTCACCTCACGTCGACAAAAAATCACGTGAGCAATTTGAAGTCCGCACGCACAAGCGTCTTTTGGACATCTTGGAGCCGACTCAACAAACGATTGATCAGCTGATGAAGTTGGATCTTTCGGCTGGTGTCGACGTCGAGATTAAACTCTCGGTTGTATAAAGAAGTGGTGAAGTATGAGTGAGAATACAGAAAACCAAACACAAGAACAGCCGGTCGAAGCTCCCGCGAAGAGTGATGCGATTGAAGCTGGCGGTTTGTATGCTTTTAAAGTTGGAATGTCGGCCATCTTCGAAGAGGGTGAGCGCATTCCGGTAACTGTTCTTCGCTACGAGCCCATGGTGGTGTCGCAGGTAAAGAACAAAGAAACTGACGGTTACGAAGCGATGCAAGTTGCGTTCGTTCCAGATCGTGCGACACAGACCAATGGAGCTGCAAAAACTCACTTGAGCAAAGCGGGTTTTGAAAATGGCGCCAAGTTTGTACGTGAAATGCGCCCTAAAAAAATGCCTGAGGGTGTAGCGGTTGGACAAAAGATTGCGCTTTCCTCCTTGAAAAAGGGCGACATGGTCAAGATCAGCGGACTTTCTCGTGGACGCGGATTTCAAGGTCCCGTTCGTCGATGGAATTTTAATGGTGGTCCCGCTACACACGGATCGGGTTTTCATCGAAAGCCAGGATCTGTTGGTAATCGAACATGGCCTGGTCGTGTAATGCCCGGTAAACGCATGGCCGGTCAGTGGGGAAATGAGACTGCCACCCTTCGCAATGTGAAGGTAGTGGACGTCATTCCCGAGGAAAACGTTTTATTGGTGAAGGGTCCAGTCCCGGGCTCGCGAAATTCTCTGATCTGTCTAACGAAAGTGTAAAATATGGCGACCGTAGATGTACTGAATTGGGAAAAGAAAAAAGTCGGCAGTGTAGATCTGGACCCGGCCATTTTTGAGGTGCCGGTTAAAGAAGGAATTCTGCAAACTGTGGTTCGATGGCAGTTGGCCTGCCGTCGGCAAGGAACACATAAAGCCAAAACTCGCGCGGAAGTGAGCGGGGGCGGTAAGAAGCCGTTCAAACAAAAGGGTACAGGTAACGCCCGTCAAGGTTCGACCCGTTCCCCCTTGATGCCTGGTGGAGGTATCACTTTTGGTCCAGAACCAAGAGACTACAGCTATGTTTTACCTAAGAAGGTAAAACGGTTGGGTTTACGGACGGCTCTTTCGAAGTTGAATAAGGCCGGCCGACTGATCGTTATCGACTCGATGAAATCAGAGGCTGGTAAGACAAAGGACCTTTCGAAAAAGTTGAAAAATCTTGGCGTGGGGAAAGCCGTTCTGATCGACGCTGAAACGGATGGCAGTTTTGGACGAGCGGCCCGCAACCTTGCTGATTTTCGCTACTACGGTGTTCAAGGCATGAATGTCTATGATCTGCTGAAGTACGACACTGCGATTGTCACGCAGGATTCGCTGGCTAAAATTGCCGAGCGCTGCGGAGAAGGAAAGTAAAGATGTATTACGTTATTAAACGCCCCCTCATTACGGAAAAGAATAGCTTGTTGGCTGAAAAAAACGTTTACGTTTTTGAAGTCGATAAGCAGGCCAATAAGGCGGACATCAAGCAGGCCGTGGAAAAGTATTTCCACGTTAAAGTGGCTGATGTGAACACTGCTATTTGCCGTAAGCGCAGTCGTCGTACGAAGTTCGGCGTCGGTCGCCCGGTAAAGTGGAAAAAGGCCCTGGTTCGTTTGAAGGCCGGCGAAAAGATCACGCTGTTCGAGGGAGCTTAAAAGATGGGAATTAAGACGTTTAGAGCTCGAAGTCCTGGCCGTCGTGGAATGACTGGCTATGATTTCAAAGAGATCACCAAGAGCCATCCGGAGAAATCCCTGACAACGCGAAGTCATCGCGTTTCGGGACGAAGTAATCATGGCCGAGTGTCGATTCGCTACAAAGGTGGCGGTCATAAGCGGCTTTATCGAATTATTGATTTCAAGCGAGACAAAATCGACATCCCAGCCAAGGTCGCTGCGATTGAGTACGATCCCAATCGATCTTGCCGAATTGCTCTGCTTCATTACAACGACGGCGAAAAGCGATATATTATCGCGCCTGTTGGATTGAACGTGGGCGATGTCGTCGTGTCGGGCGACAATGCGGACATCAAGCCCGGTAATTGTCTTCCGCTGAATTTGATTCCCGCGGGTACGATCATCCACAATATCGAAATGCGTCCTGGTAAGGGCGGCCAAATCTCTCGTGGAGCAGGATCGGAATCCACTCTTGTTGGCAAAATTGGAAAGTACGTTCAAGTCAAACTGCCCTCTGGTGAAGTTCGTCAAATCTTAGCGATTTGCCGGGCCTCGATTGGCCAGGTTGGTAACACGGACAACGAAAACATCAGCTGGGGTAAAGCGGGTCGAGCCAGATGGCGAGGAATTCGCCCTTCGGTTCGAGGTCAGGCGATGAACCCGATCGACCACCCTCTTGGTGGTGGTGAGGGAGTAGGAAAAGGTCACCATCCAGTGACTCCGTGGGGTCAGCCTTGTAAGGGCTATAAGACCCGTCACAATAAGCGCACTAACAGTATGATTATTAAGCGCCGAGCGAAGCGCAAACAGAGAAAGTAGGAGTAGTAAGTGGGACGTTCAGTTAAGAAAGGTCCGTTTGTAGACCATCACCTGCTGAAAAAAATCGAACATGCGAAGTCTTCGGGCGACAAGAAGGTCATCAAGACTTGGTCCAGACGTTCGACGATTCTTCCAGAGGCTGTGGGTTTGACGTTTGCGGTTCACAATGGTCGTAAATTCATTCCTGTCTATGCAACTGAGAACATGATCGGTCATAAATTCGGTGAATTTGCTCCCACCCGAACATTTAATGGGCACTCTGAAAAGAAGGCCCAAGCACCGGCGCCATCGGCTGCGCCTAAGGCTTAAAGAGGTTGATAATGGAAGTGAAAGCAAGTTTGAGTTTTGCGAGAATTGGCTGCCAGAAGGCACGCCTGGTTGCGGACCTGGTTCGCGGCAAGGATGTGAACGAGGCCATTCGCTCCTTAACATTTATGAAGCAAAAAGGTGCTGGCTTGATCAAGAAGTTGATCGAATCGGCTGTCGCGAACGCGGAAGACCGCAAGACCATCGATGTCGACAATTTGTTTGTTAAGTCCATCTCGGTCGATATGGGTCCTTCGATGAAGCGCTTTCGTCCACGAGCTCAGGGACGTGCCTTCATGGTGAAAAAGAAGCTGAGTCATATCAACGTCGTATTGGACGAGAAATAGGAAGGACTTAAGTGGGACAAAAGGTTAATCCAGTTGGCTTACGAGTAGGTGTGATTCGAACTTGGGATTCGCGGTGGTTTGCCAAAGGCAAACAGTATCAAGTGAATTTTCAAGAAGACTATCGTTTGCGAAAATTCATCAAGGACAAGTTGAAGCATGCGGGAGTCGCTAAAATTGAAATCGAAAGAGCGGCCAACAAAGTTAAGATTATCATCTCGACCGCTCGCCCTGGTGTTGTGATTGGTAAGAAGGGAACGGGAATTGACGCTCTCAAAGCTGAAATTCAACGGCTCACAACCAACGAAGTTTTTGTAAACATCCAAGAGGTCCGTAAGCCAGATCTGGATGCTCAGTTGGTGGCCGAAAATATTGCTCTCCAGCTGGAAAAGCGAATTTCTTGGCGGCGAGCTCTGAAAAAGGCCCTGGCCTCTGCCGTTAAGGGCGGAGTTCGAGGAATCAAAATTCGCGTGAGTGGCCGTTTAGACGGTGCTGAGATCGCACGATCTGAATGGTACAATGAGAAGAGCATTCCTCTTCACACTCTGCGAGCCGATATCGATTATGGAACAGCCGAGGCTTTAACGACCTATGGGCTGATTGGATTGAAGGTTTGGATCTATCGCGGGGACGTTTACTCCGCTCGTGAGATGGAGGAGGCTGGTCGTGTTAAGTCCTAAGCGAGTTAAGTGGCGTCGCCAGTTTCGCGGAAACTTCAAAGGTTTTGCGATGCGCGGAAGCACATTGGCCTTTGGAGATTTTGGTTTAGCTTCGGTAGAAGCGGGCCGTTTGACCGCCCGTCAACTGGAGGCCGGTCGTATTGCGATCAGCCGATCGGTGAAGCGTGGTGGTAAGTTGTGGCTAAGGGTTTTTCCTGATCTACCGCTTACCAAGAAGCCGGCCGAAACACGGATGGGATCTGGTAAAGGTAACCCCGAGTTGTGGGTCGCTAAGATTCTTCCAGGTCGAATTTTGTTTGAAATGAATGGTGTAACCAAAGAGCAGGCGGAAGCCGCCTTCCGTTTGGCAGCACATAAGTTGCCCTTTAAGACGCGATTTGTGGCGCGGGAGTAAAAGATGAAGTTTGAAGATATTAAGGAGCTTACGTCAGCTGAGCTTCGCAAGCGGGTCTTCCAATTGCGAGGAGAGCTTTTTGAGGCGCGAATGAAGCACTCAATAGGTCAGCTCGGAAATCCAGTGGAAATTCGATTCAAACGCAAAGATTTGGCTCGTTTGAAGACAGCGCTTCAAATGAAGCTTGGCGCCGAGAAATAAAGGATTGAACAATGGGTGAAACTAAAGAAGCGGCAGTTAAATTACATAGGATGGAAGTGACGGGAGAAGTCATTTCCGACAAAATGGACAAGACGATCGTTGTTCAGATTTTCCGTCGTGTTCGTCACGAAAAATACGGAAAGTTTCAAAAGAAAACGTCTGTTTTTAAAGTGCATGATGAAAAGAACACAGCAAAAAAGGGCGATACAGTTCGCATTCAGATGACACGACCGCTGAGCAAGACCAAGCGCTGGCGCCTGATGGAAATTGTAAAGAGCGGCCAGGCTGAGCTCGAAGGAGTTGAAGTATGATTCAGATGCAATCGCGCTTACGCGTCGCTGACAATTCAGGTGCCCGCGAGGTGCAGTGCCTGAAGGTCTTAGGCGGCACTAAGCGGCGTTCGGCCTCGATTGGCGATATCATCGTCGTATCGATCAAAGATGCGCTTCCCAATTCCAAGGTTAAAAAAGGGGATGTGGCGAAGGCTGTGATTGTTAGGACCGTTCATAAACTTCGTCGTCCTGATGGCAGCTACATTCGATTTGATGACAATTCGGCGGTGTTGATTAACGCAGCCAAAGAACCTATCGGAACTCGAATTTTTGGACCGGTGGCGAGAGAATTGCGCGCCAAGCAGTTCGTTAAGATTGTTTCTTTGGCGCCAGAGGTGATTTGAGATGGCAAAGACGGAAGCGGGTAAAACACCCAATATCAAAATTCAGCTGCACGAAAAGTATAAGGCTGAGATGGTTCCAACTCTGATGAAGGAGCTGGGATTGAAGTCGCGTATGCAGGTCCCCGGTCTTAAAAAGATCGTCATCAACGTTTGCACAAGCGAAGCTGTTAAGAATCCTAAGGTTTTAAATAATGCAGTGGAGGAGCTTACGGCTCTGACCGGTCAAAAGGCCGTGATCACTAAATCGAAGAAATCGATTTCGAACTTTAAACTTCGAGAAGGCATGGCTATCGGTGCCATGGTCACTCTTCGAAAAGAGCGTATGTGGGCTTTCTTGGAGAGATTGATTCATTTGTCTTTGCCTCGCGTGCGTGACTTTCGCGGATTGTCTCCGCGGGGTTTTGATGGTCGTGGGAACTACAATATGGGTCTGAAAGAACAGATCATTTTTCCTGAGATTGACTACGACAAAGTGGACCTGGTGCGGGGTATGAACATTACCATCTGCACTTCGGCTGAGAATGACAATCAAGGTAAGGCGCTGCTTGAAGCCATCGGCATGCCCTTCAGGAAGCGTTAATTAAGGAGTTGATGAGAACATGGATACCATTGGCGAATTTTTGACAAGAGTGCGAAATGCCGGTGCGGCCCGCCACGAAAAGGTGGACATTCCGTCTTCCAATGTACGTGTGGGTATTGCCAAAATCCTCTTTGAGAACGGCTACATTCGTTCGTTCAAAGTAGTACGAGATGGAAAGCAAGGCGTAATGCGCGTCTATTTGAAGTACACCGAAAAAGGTCGTCCTTTGATTACTTCTATCAACCGCATTAGCCGACCTGGGCGTCGAGTCTACGTTAAATCTGATAAGATCCCGGAAATCCGAAATGGTTTTGGAATTTCTATTTTGAGCACCAACCGCGGAGTCGTGGACGGTGACACTGCCAAGAAAGAGAAGCTTGGCGGTGAATTGATTTGTAACGTTTGGTAGGTGAGAGATGTCACGAGTAGGAAGATCACCGGTATTTTTTGATAAGACAGTTCAAGTGTCAGTGACGCCCAAAAACGAAGTTGTCGTAAAGGGCCCGAAGCATAGCCTGACGATTGGAATGCGTCCCGAAATCACAGCCAAGATTGAAGATGGTAAAGTGATTTTGGCGCCGAAGAACTCAGAGCCTCGGACCCGTGGTTTTCACGGTCTGTACCGGGCTTTGATTCAAAACGCGGTGACGGGAGTTTCTAAAGGCTGGACACGGGAATTGGATCTGAACGGTGTTGGTTATCGAGCATCGGTCAGTGGAAAGAAGTTGGAGTTGACACTCGGGTATAGTCATCCGATCAGCTTCGCGATTCCGCAAGGTATTGAAATCACGGTTGAGAAGCAGACTCGTATTGTTGTAGCGGGTCCGAGCCGGGAACAAGTTGGACAAGTGGCCGCTAAGATTCGAAGTTTCCGACCGCCGGAACCGTATCTTGGTAAAGGCGTTAAATATGCGCATGAGACTATCCGTCGTAAGGCTGGTAAGTCGGCATCTAAATAGAGGTGAGATGTGATTCGAATTAAAACAAAAAATCAATCTGCGGCGAAAGTGACTAAACGCCTTAAAAACAAGGCGCGGATTCGCAAGAAGGTGGATGGCGATGCAGATCGTCCACGCCTTTGTGTGTTTCGCTCTTCTCGACACATCTACACCCAGATTGTCGACGATCAATCTGGGAAAACTCTGGTCTCCTATTCGACACTAGAAGGTAATCTCACAAAGAAAAATGCTGAGACAGCCAAGCAGGTTGGAATGGAAGTAGCGAAGCGAGCTTTGAGCAAAAACATAAAACAAGTGGTTTTTGATCGCAGCGGTTACCTTTTTCATGGTCGTATTAAAGCCGTAGCAGACGGCGCCCGCGAAGCTGGGCTGAGCTTTTAAAGGAGCATTGTAAGTGGAAGCGAACCAACAGGATACACAAGAACGAGTCGTAGCGATCAATCGCGTGGCGAAAGTGGTTAAGGGTGGTCGAAGATTTTCATTTTCGGCGCTCGTGGTAGCAGGCTCAGGCCAGGGTGAAGTGGGATTTGGTACCGGCAAGGCCGGGGAAGTTCCCGAAGCGATTGGTAAAGCCGGTCGTATTGCTAAGAAGTCCATGAAGAAAGTGATCTTGAAAGAGAATCGAACGATTCCTCACCAAGTGGTAGGGCGATTCGGCGCAGCCAAGGTGATCTTGATGCCGGCTTCGCCTGGTACTGGCGTTATCGCCGGTGGTCCGGTTCGGGCGGTTCTAGAAGCGGTTGGAATCAAAGATATCCTCACGAAGTGTGTGGGTACAACCAACCCACACAATGCCGTCCGTGCGACTATGGACGGATTGGTTCAGTTAATTGATCAGCGACCGACAAAGTCGGCTGAGTAGAGGTGAGAGATGGCAAAAAGCTTTCGTGTAACGCTTAAAAGAGGCTTGATCCGGGCTACGAAAGACCAGCAAGCAGCTGTGCGCTGCCTCGGGCTTCGTAAGATTCGTCAATCCAAAGTGGTGGCGGACAATCCGCAAAACCGTGGTCAAATTATGAAGGTCCAGCATTTGCTAGACGTGAAAGTGGAGAAGTAGTCATGAGTTCTCTTGGATCTTTGCAGAAATTTCGGGGCTCTTCGCGCAAGGCCAAAGCACTTGGCCGTGGTCGTGGTTCCGGTAAAGGTGGAACATCCACCAAAGGTGGAAAAGGACAAAAAGCTCGTAAAGGAGCTCCGATCCGTCGTGGGTTTGAGGGTGGACAGACTCCCTTGATCCGTCGAATGCCGAAAGTCGGTTTTTCCAATGTTCCTTTCCAAAACCTTTTTGAAATCGTAAACTTGAACCAGCTGACTTCTTTTAAGGGTACGGTAGGCCCGGAAGAGTTGAGCAAAGCAGGGCTTGTCTCCTCAAAATCTAAGGTCAAAATCTTAGGTCGTGGCGAGGCTCCCAACGGATTGACAGTTAGAGCCCACAAGTTCAGTGAGAGCGCCAAAGCGGCATTGGAAAAAGCCGGAGGAAAAGTAGAGGTCATTTAATGGCAGCACCCGGAGTCAGCATCCCAGAAGAGCTACGAAAAAGAATTCTATTCACACTTGGAATTTTGGCCGTTTATCGGCTAGGGGTCCATGTTCCCGTTCCTGGCGTGGACGCCGGTGTGATGCTTCAGTTCTTTCAGACCCAGGCCGGCGGAATTTTTGGTTTGTTCAACACCTTTACTGGTGGAGCTCTCGAAAAGTTCAGTATTTTTGCTTTAGGGATTATGCCCTATATCTCGGCGTCCATTATTTTCCAGCTTCTTCAAACGGCGATTCCCTATCTTGAGCAGTTGAAGAAGGAAGGCGAACCAGGCCGTAAAAAAATCAATCAATACACTCGATATGCCACAATCGTGTTGGCCATTGTGCAAGGTTATGCGATGGCCTCTTTCTTGGCGGGATCAGATTACCAAGGGCAACCTCTGGTTACGACGCGCGAGTTTGGTCCTTTCCTAAGTTTCCGTATGATGACAATCATCACTCTGATGTCGGGTACTTGCTTCGTCATGTGGCTGGGCGAGCAGATCTCGGAGCGCGGTATAGGAAATGGTGCAAGTTTAATCATTTTCACTGGAATTGCGGCGGGTTTGCCGAGTGGCGCCATTCGACTGTGGAAAATGGTTGGTAGCGGTGAGATCAACGGCCTTGTGGCCCTGATCTTAGTGGCGTGTATGGCGTTGGTGATTGGCGTGATCGTCTTTTTGGAAGTGGGTCAGCGTCGAATTCCAATACAGTATTCGCAGCGTGCGACAAGTCGAGAGGGCATGTCTCAAGCTCAAGTGAGTCACTTGCCCCTTAAGATTAACTTTTCGAACGTGATTCCCCCGATTTTTGCCAGCTCGCTTTTGATGTTTCCGGCGACGATGTCTCAATTCGTGCAGCATCCGACTTTGAAATCTTTGTCGCAGGCGCTTCATCCGGGAGCCACGATCTACAACCTATTGTTTGTGGGGTTGATTGTATTCTTCTGCTTCTTTTACACCGAAATTGTCTTCAACCCGACAGAAGTGTCAGACAATTTGAAGAAGTATGGTGGTTTTATCCCAGGGATTCGTGCGGGTAAGAGTACGGCCGACTATATTAAGAAGGTTCTTGATCGATTGACTGTCTCGGGCGCGATTTATCTGAGTGTCATCTGTGTGTTGCCGACGATGTTAATTCAGTATTTCAAGGTTCCATTTTACTTTGGTGGAACGAGCCTTTTGATTTTGGTCGGTGTGGCACTTGATACAAGCCAGCAGATTCAATCTCATCTCTTGACCGCCAAGTATGAAGGCCTCATGAAGGGCGTTAAGCTTCGCAGTCGGAGGGTCCAGTATTGAATTTGATTTTCTTTGGACCACCGGGAGCTGGTAAAGGCACCCAGTCGGAACTTCTTGTTGATCGCTTGAGCATGGTTCAAATCAGCACAGGTGATCTTTTCAGGCGAGCCATCAAAGAAGGCACTCCGCTGGGGCGTGAGGCTAAATCTTTTATGGACGCTGGGAAGCTGGTTCCTGACTCGGTTACGATCGGTTTGGTTGAGGAAAAGCTTAAGAATCTGGGGCAGGAGAAATTCATTTTGGATGGCTTCCCCCGGAATGTGGCCCAGGCGGACGCACTTTCTGAGATACTGGTAAAATTGGGTTTGAAGATTGATCGAACTCTTTTTTTAGAGGTGCCCCTCGATCAATTGACTCGCCGCCTAGTAGGGCGCCGGGTCTGTAAAAGTTGTGGCGCGGTCTATCATGTGGATAACAAACCTCCTATGAAAGAGGGGGAATGTGACATATGTGGTGGAGAAGTGATTCAGCGGGCGGACGATAAAGAAGAGGTGATTACCACGAGGCTCAAGGCCTACGAGGATAACACCAAGCCCCTGAAAGAGTATTACCGAGCCAAGGGCAATTACGTGGAAATTAATGGTACAGGGAGTACTGAAGAAGTGTACGGCCAGATTACAAAGGCCTTGCAAGTCAAGGCCCATTGAGTTAGTTTGCCGCCTTTGGTCTGAAGAGGCGGGATCGAGCAATGGGTCCCTGGGATAGACTGGAGTCATTATGAAAGTCAGAGCTTCTGTAAAGCGCATTTGCAACAAGTGTAAAATCATTCGTCGCCGAGGCGTTGTGCGCGTGATTTGTGAAACTCGTAAACACAAACAAAGACAAGGATAGAGAATGGCCCGTATAGCTGGCGTCGATTTGCCAAGAAATAAGCGCATCGAAATTGCTCTTCAATACATCTACGGAATTGGTAAGACGCGCGCGCGCGACATCGTCGTGGAGAGCGGATTTGAACCAAGTATGCGAACAGATCAACTGACCGATGAACACGTAGCTAAGTTGCGTGCGATTATCGAGCAACAGTTCAAGGTGGAGGGTGATCTTCGCCGTGAGGTTGGACTTTCGATTAAGCGATTGATGGATCTTGGATGTTATCGTGGAACTCGTCACAAGAAGGGCCTTCCGGCCCGTGGACAGCGTACCCGATCTAATGCGCGCATTCGTAAGGGACCGCGTAAGACCATCGCGAACAAGAAAAAAGCGGTCTAATTAAGGAGTAACGGAACCATGGCAGAGGCAAAGACGGAAGGTAAAGCGGCGGCACCGAAGAAGAAGATCAAGCGGAATGTTCCGATTGGTCGGTGCTTTATTCAATCTGGTTTTGGCAACACGATCGTGACGTTCGCCGATTTGAACGGCAATACCATTTGCTGGTCAAGCGCCGGAATGTTGGGATTTAAGGGTAGCCGAAAAGGAACTCCTTTTGCGGCCCAGGTTGCAGCTGAAGATGCTGGTCGCAAGGCTCTTGAAGCTGGGATGAAGACAGTCGACGTCGTTGTTCGTGGTCCTGGTGCCGGTCGTGAGCCTGCTGTACGTGCTCTGGCTGGTTTGGGTTTTCGTGTAACTTCGCTGAGAGACTTGACGCCAATTCCGCATAACGGATGTCGTCCTCCGAAGCGTCGTCGTATTTAGTTTATTTTTGTAATTAAGCATCGAAACGGGAGAGAGAATGGGTCAATTGTCAATGCAGCCTCACTACTACAAATTCTGGCGCGAGCTCATTAAGCCGAAGGGCTTTGAGGTGGAGCGCGAGTCGCTGACGACACGATATGGTAAGTTCCATGTTCGTCCGCTTGAGCGAGGATTTGGAGTTACGTTGGGAAATTCTCTTCGTCGAGTGCTGTTAAGCTCGATGATGGGCTCGGCTGTCTCTGCGGTAAAATTTGAAGGCGTGTTGCACGAATTCAGCACGATTCCGGATGTCCTTGAGGATGTGACGGATATCATTTTGAATCTCAAAGAAGTTCGATTTCGTCAGCACGATCCTGAGACTAAGACTCTGCGAATTTCGAAGACTGGACCAGGTAAGGTGTTGGCTTCGGATATTCAGCTGACCGATGGAATTGAAATTTTGAATCCGGATCAGCACTTGGCCACTTTGGGTAAAGACGCGCGATTTGAGGCCGAGTTGATCGTGACCTTCGGTCGCGGATACGCAGAGGCCGAAGGCCGAAACAGCGATTTGCCGGTCGGCTTTATTGCGGTGGATTCTCTGCACAGTCCGATTCGTCGAGTGAACTACGCTGTGAATGCCGCGCGTGTCGGTCAGCGAACAGACTACGATGCATTGACTTTGGAAGTGTGGACAGATGGTTCGCTGAAGCCGGAAGAGTCTGTGGCTTTGGGCTCGAAGATCCTAAAGGAGCAGCTGCAAATCTTCCTGACTTTTGATGAGAACATGGAGCCAGTGTCTGAGGAAGAAGAAGGACGCTCTCCGCAGTTTAATGAGAATCTATTCCGCTCGGTGGATGATCTTGAGCTGTCGGTTCGTTCGGCTAACTGTCTGAAGAATGCCAACATTCGCTTTATCGGTGAGTTGGTGACGAAGACAGAAGCTGAAATGCTGAAGACCAAAAATTTTGGTCGCAAATCTCTTAACGAAATCAAAGAAATACTGAACAACATGGGACTGAGTTTGGGAATGAAAGTGGAAGGATGGCCGCCGCAAGGTTGGGATCCGAACACAGCTGTGAAACCGACTCCACCCCCAGCAGCACCTGGTGCTCAACCTGGAATGTCAGGAGCAGGCACAGGTACAGCCGTATCGGGCATGGGTGGAATGGGTAATCCGGCAAATCGGGGTAATGGAACCCCTCAGTGAAGGAATGATCCTTCGTAGAATGGTAACACGGAGACGAGAAGATGAGACACAGATCAAAGAGACATAATTTTCACCGCAGGCCTGGCCCTCGCGTGGCCTTGATCCGGGGTATGGTTTACTCCTTGGTTGAGTGTGGTCGTATTAAGACGACAGTGGCTCGCGCGAAGGAAGTTCGTCGTCATGTCGAGAAGGCTATTACCTTGGGTAAGTCGGGAACGTTGAATTCGCGACGCCTGTTACTTTCTCGTTATCCAAATGATTCTGTCGTGGAAACTTTGGTGACAGATTTGTCGAAACGCTTTGCTAAGCGCCCGGGTGGATACACTCGTATTGTTAAGCTTGGAGCTCGCGCCGGCGACAAAGCCGATATGGCTTTCTTGGAGTTTGTTGATTTTACGCCTGAAAAGACAACCGATAAAGAGACGACGGTGAAGGGTGACGTAAGCGTCAAAGTGCGAACTCGTACCAAGCTGGCGCAAAAGACTCGTTCCAGAAAACGAGTGCGCGCGATTCAGTCTCAGTCGCGTCGCGAAGCCAGAGCGTAAATTCGCTCGAATACTTTTTCCATAGCATACTCTTGAAGGGCCTTATCACGGGCCCTTTTGCTTAATGTGCTTCGAAGGCTCGGATCTTGGATCAGCTTGAGCATGGATTGAGCCAGGGATTCGCTCGAGCGAGGCTCGCAAAGTAGTCCGGTCTCGCCCTTATCTAAAATTTCTGGTGTACCGCCGGAGTTCGTACCAATGGACGGTAGACCGCTGGCAAGAGCCTCAAGCAAGACATTGGCAAAGTTCTCTTCATAAGAGGGCATAACAAACACATCCAGGGCATTCATCACCTCTGGAATGTCAGAGCGAAAGTCTGTCAAGATGACGGACTGTTCGAGTTTTCTCTCTCGGATCAGAGTGAGAACTTCAGCTTGGAGGTCGCTCTCACCCACTGTATTGCCCCCCACCAAAACAAAACGGGCGTTAGATTCTATACTCAGGACATGGGCTGCGGCTTCAACAAACTCGAGACTGCCTTTTTGGCGGTCCAGCCGGCCTATCAATCCAAACAAAATGTGTTCCTGTCTAAATCCCCAGTGTCGGCGCAAGTCCTCTTGACGGGGCCGTGGGGCAAAACGAGAGGTGTCGACCCCATTGGGCACGACAAAGTATTTTTCAGGGGGAATGGGAAGACATTCCTGCAACAGCTCTTCTTGAATGTGGCTAAGGGCAATCAGACCATCGAGCCTCGAATACATTAGGCGATGCCCAAGATCCTTTTTTGAAATCCCCCGCAGAAACATTCGGGCGAAGGCGTAGAGTTTGACATGGGGCATTCCCCAAAGCGCCGGGGTGACCAACCAAATGTCTTTGAGGGTGTGCAGAAAGACCGTGCGAATCCTGTTCTCCTGGATGATTTGCCTCAACTTCATAGTGGCCATGGGCGAAACATAATTTTTGGCAGGCAAGGGCTGAGCGTGGAGGTCGAGCTCGCGCAATCGGCTTTCGATTGGGGTTCCGGGGCGGCAGGCCTCGATGGATAAGTGACCGGCCTCATGGAAAAGGCGAGTCATTTTTACGGAGGACATCTCGAGTCCCCCCCAGGCCGTTGAAAAGCAAACGTTTAAAACTGATCCAGCATCCACTGGCCGTGCATTCTATGCTCGAAGTGATTTTCAAAGCAAACCGTAGTAGCGTTTTTGTATGTGGAGTTGGAAGGGCCTTTTGGCCGTCATTGTTATGGCCGCCGCTTTGTCGGTCCCCATTTATCGGTACTGGGAATTTTTAACTGAGGGTATGCGCCCCTCAGAGTCGACGATGACTCTGAACGAACTTGAAACAAAGGGTGTACCTGACTTTGAAGTGAAAGATATGGCCGGGGAGACCCTTCGGTTTTCGCAGTTCAAGGGTAAAGTCTTGCTCGTAAATATATGGGCGACTTGGTGCGCGCCTTGCGTGAAAGAGTTTCCTTCGATGAAGGGACTGGTCGAGCATTTTAAAGGGGATTTGGTGGTTCTGGCGATTTCTCACGATAAATCCCGCGAAGATGTCGAGAGCTTTATCCGTGCCTTCGGTGGGTTGCCGAAGGATTTCATCGTAGCCATGGATCCGGAGAAATCGGTCGCAAAAATTTTCGGTACTGAGGTTTTGCCGGAGACCTATATTTTTACTAAAGAGCAAAAAATCTATCGAAAGATCGCCGGAGAAACGCTTTGGAACGACACCATGGCCATTGATTTCTTCGATCGGCTGGTAAAAGGGACGGCTCATTGACTGAGTCTTTCCATCGGTTGAGTTTGGTGGATTTGGCCGAACAGTTGCGCGCAGGCCAGATAAAAGCTGTCGATGTCACTCGCCATTTCCTAAATCGAATTGAGAGTGAAAATCCAAAGTGGAATATAGTGGTGCGCTTGAATGGGCCGGCAGCGCTGGAGCGTGCGAAGAAATTAGATGAACTGCGAGATCGTGATCCGGGCGCGACCCAACCACTTCACGGCGTTCCCTTTACGATTAAGGATGTTTTTCGAACCAAGAACGTGAAGACTTCCTATGGAGTGCCCGGTTTACAAATCAAACTGGGCCCCGACACATGCACCCTGGTCCAAAGGCTCTTTGATGCGGGTGCCGTTCTTTTGGGGCAGACGAATGTTCCGCTCGCATGTTTTGATTGGCAAACCAATAGCCCCATCTACGGACTCACCCGAAACCCTCTCGATCCAAGCAAAACCGTGGGCGGTTCGTCCGGTGGGTCGGCGGCAAGTTTAGCGGCCGGATTTACGCCGTTTGAAGTGGGTAGTGATATTGCGGGTTCCATTCGATATCCCTCCCACTGCTGTGGAGTTTATGGCTTTCGTCCCACCCACGGATGGATTCCGTTCTCTGATACAGGCCCAGCTTTTGCCAAGACCTCGTTTGCCAACTTAGCTGTTGCAGGGCCGATGGCTCGATCGCTGGTGGATTTGATGTTGGCGCTCAGTGTCCTGGCGGCGGATAACGAG